>NZ_CAUVXL010000088.1:0-10530 GCF_963555915.1 Protofrankia sp. Cas4 | reverse complement strand
GCCTGCCGTAGCCGCAGCACCCTGACCTGTGCGCCGAGCGCCTCGGCATGCGCACCTGCCACCTCGGCCACCGTGATCTCCTGCGCGAGTACCTTCGCGACGGTCGGAAGGTCGATGCCCAGGTCACGCAAGGTGCGCACCAGCTCGAGGCGGGCCACCGCCATCGCGTCGTACAATCGGTAACCGGCGCTGCTGCGCGCAACCGGCTCGACCAGATGCTCGTCGGCGTAGAACCGGATGGTGCGTACCGGCACCCCGGTCAGTTCCGAGAGCCGCCCGATCGTGATCAGCCGGTCGGTCGCGTGTCCCTCCATGAACCGCCACGATCCAGGTTCCAGTAGGTGGAGACTCAAGCCGATGACTGCCGGCACGGCGGTGACGTGCGTCACATTCGATTCGGACGGCATCGCATCGTCCGCGGCCGGCCAGACGGTGGAGGTCCTCATGGACGTACAGCTTGATCATGTCGTCCTGTGGGTGGCGGACCCGCTGCGTTCGCTGGACTTCTACCAGCGCGTGGTCGGTCTCCCGCCGGTCCGCGCGGACGCATTTCGCACCGGGGAGGCGCCGTTCCCGAGCGTGCGGGTGTCGACCGAGTCCATCATCGACCTGATGCCGCGGGCTGCTGCCGCCGCTGTCAACGCCGTCCCCGGAGCCGGCGGAACCGCCGGCCATCCGGTCAACCACATCTGCCTCGCCATGGGCCGCGAGGAGTTCGACGCCCTCCGCCGCCGGTTGGCGGACAACGCCGTCAGCGTGCCGATAACCATGGAGCAGTCGTTTGGTGCGCGTGGCATGGCACCGCGGGCGTTTTACTTCACAGATCCCGACAACAACGTGATCGAGGCCCGTTACTACCCCTCGTCACCTGCGTCCGACGCATGAAGCCATCGTCAGCGGGAGGGGAGCGCGTCCCGTCATGACCAGAGCGAGCAGGACCACCATTGCGGTGGCGGCAGCGAGGCCCGCCGCCCCGGGGAAGTGCCGGGCGGACAGGCCGAGGGTGACCGGGGGGATACCCACCAGAGTCAACAGCGCGCTTTTCACCCCGACCCGGCTGGGCGGGCGGGCCATCACCCACAGGATCACGACGAGAAGCGCGCCGAAAAGCAGCAGGCCGATATAGGGGTCGGCGGCTTCGGTGGCGTCCGCGGCCTGCCGTTGCGCCGCGCTGGTGCCGGGGGCCATCACGGGGCCCACGATGTCGGGTATCCGGTCGGGGAAGAACGCGATCGCGCTCAGTCCGAGGAGCGCGACGAGCAGCGCGGCGAAGGTGCCGGCACACAGCGCCGCCATGACGCCCTGATCGGCACGGCCGGTGCGTCCGGTGGTCCACACCGCGGCCGTCGCGGGCGCACCGATGGTAACCAGCGCCAGCCAACTGCCGTGCCAGGGAAGGCCTGAGGAATGTAGCCGTGCTGTCTCCCACCGCCAGGATCAACAGACCCAGTCCCATCAGGGTGTAGCCGCTGACGCGTACGACCTGGGCCGCTGGAATGGCACTGGCGGCCACGATCACCGCGGCGTACGCGGAGACAGCCGGGCTTCATGATCGATGGAATGGCTGATCGCCGCGCTGCGAGCGGCCAGCTGAGGATCAGGCGCCACCTTCTGGACAGAATAACGTGGGATAATGGGCCATGGCTCGTGGACGTGACGTGGCGGGCGATCCTGACGCCGCAGCCGTGGTGCGCATGGTCGGCGAGGCGTGGTGCGCACTCGGCGGCGCGGACAGCGCGGGAGCGGACGGCCGCGCGGGGCCGGTGACGTTCGACGGGCCGGCCGTGACCCTTCCGTCGCCCCTGCCGGTGACGGCGCTCGCCGTCGCCACTGTTGCCGCGGCCGCTCGCGCCGCGTCGGAACTGGCGGCCCTGCGTCGAGGCATCCCCCGCGGACCGGTCGCGCACATCGACAGCCGGGCGGTGGCCGTCGCCTTCCACAGCGAACGGCACCTGCGCCGCGACGGTGCCGGCTTCGGCTCCTTCGACCCGCTCTCCCGGTTCTTCCGGACGGCAGACGGCTGGCTGCGTACCCACGGCAACTACCCGCACCACCGGAGACGCCTGCTCACGGCGCTCGGACTCGGCGACCTCGTCGACGTGGACGGCACGGCCGCCGAGGCGGCCCTGGCCGCGGTGATCCGAGTGCTGGCCGCGTCGCGGGCCGGCGACGCGGAGGACGCGATCACCGGCGCGGGCGGGGTCGCGGCCGCCGTCCGGACGCCCGATACGTGGCTCGCCCACCCGCAGGGCGCGACCGTTGCCACCCTGCCACTCATCGGCGTGCGCCAAGCGGACGCCGGGGTCCCGACAACCGTCCCGGGACACTGGGCGCGTGCGGTCACGGGCGGCGGGCCGCCAGCCGCCGGGATCCGTGTGCTCGACCTGACCCGTGTGATCGCTGGCCCGATCGGCACCCGCACGCTGAGCCTGCTCGGAGCGGACGTGCTGCGGGTCGACAGTCCACGCCTGCCCGAGATCGCCGAGCAGCACCTCGACACCGGTCCCGGCAAGCGCTCGACCCTGCTCGACCTCGACGCGCAGGCCGACCGCAAGGCGTTCGACGCTCTGCTCGCCGAGGCCGACGTAGTCGTGACCGGATACCGGATGGACGGCCTGGCCGCGCGCGGGCTGGCCCCCGACGCGCTACTGGAACGCCGTCCCGATCTTGTCGTCGCGACGCTGTCCGCGTGGGGGGCGCACGGGCCGTGGGCGGACAGGCGCGGGTTCGACAGCCTGGTCCAAGCCGGCACGGGGATCGCCGTGCGCTGCCCGCCCGGCGCAGACGGAACACCTGGCACGCTCCCGGCACAGGCTCTCGACCACGGCACCGGTTACCTGCTCGCCGCCGCGGTACTGCGCGGACTGGCCACCCGGATGGCCAACGGCGTCGGAGGCGTCTACGAACTGTCGCTGGCCCGCACCGCGGCCTGGCTGCTCGGCACCGACCGCGCTGGCGGCAACAGCGAAGCGGATCGTCCGGATGCAGTCGTCCCCAGCTCACCGGCGCGCGAACTGCCCGACCCGTCGCCCTGGCTCGCCGAGGTCGATACGCCGGCGGGCCGGCTCACGTACGCGCTGCCGCCCGTCATCCTCGACGGGACGCCGCGCACCTGGACCCGACTCGCCGAGCCCTTCGGCGCATCGGCGCCCGCTTGGCTGGCCTGACCTCCGCTGATCGAGCTGTGTTCGCTGGAGCGCGCGCAGCATCGCGCTGGTCGTCAGCGACGGCTGAGTGGGCGCTCCACCGGACGGGCCGAGCGGGTGAGCCGGACCGCGGCGCAGGCGAAGGACGGCGCGCTGGACGAGTGGCCGGTCCGGTGCGCGGGTGGGACCGTCGCGCACCGGCCCGGCAACCCGCCCTCGTTAAGGTCCTCCTCAGGGAACTAATGTCCTGGCGAGGTAGACGGTAGGGCGGATGGCCACTCGCGGCAAAAGGACACGCGGCCTCTCCAGTTCGCGGGGAAACGCCGCAATGAGAAAAGCGCCGTCATATATCGGCTGCTGCTCGTGCTTCGGGGTATCCGTTCGTGTTCCGCCCCCGCGGCATCTGGGGAGCCGTGCGGGGACCTGGATGTCGGCGGCGGGCTGCGCGCGGCCCTGGCCGTCCGTGCTCGCCCGGCACCCGACGCGCCGCTGAACTTGCCGGCGGCGTGGCATGATGCGGCCGCCGCTGGCGTACGCGCTCTGGGATGGCCCGTCCCGAGTCACGCAGACCGCATATCCGTGACACTGAACGGTATACAGACTATTAGATCAAGGCTTTCAGGTAGGCCAGGACCGCCGACCAGATCATCAACGTGATCAGAGACTGCTACGGATGAATCTCAGGACCGAGCCACTAGATTCACTCCGGCCACACGATGAAGGGAACGCAGCATGATGGAGCAGCACACCTGGGACATCGTCACCGGTCCGGGCATCACAGCCCTCGGCTTGGCCGCGGCCCGCACCGTCGAGTCGTCGATGCCCGACGCTCTCATTGACGACCCACTCGGCGCCGCGTTCGTCCACGCTGTCGAGTCACCGATCGCGTTCCCGTCGCGCTGGCCCGCCGAGGGCGAGCCGGTGACCGACCAGCAGGCACTGCACCTGCACGGTTCCCGCTACATCGGAGTGCGGTCGCGGTTCTACGATGACGTCGTCCGCGACGCGCTCCGCGGCGGTGTCCGCCAGATCGTCCTTCTCGCCGCGGGCCTGGACACGCGAGCGTTCCGACTCGACTGGCCAGCCGACGTCACGCTCTACGAAGTGGACCAACCGCAGATGATTGACTTCAAAGAGGATGTGCTCCGCGGCGAGCAGGCGCAACCGGGCTGCCGGCGTATCGCGGTCGGGACCGACCTGCGCGAGGACTGGCGAGCCGCGCTCACCACCGCAGGGTTCACCCGAAGCGTCCCGGCCGCCTGGGTCGCGGAGGGACTCCTCGCCTACCTCCCGGCGGACGCCGAGGAACGCCTTCTGCGGCAGATCCACCAGCTCTCCGCTCCCGGCAGCCGCATCGCGCTTGACCGCATCGCCCAGGTGAACCGCCTCACGTCCGACGCCGCGCCGCTGGATCAACTCAGCAGCCGGTCCGGTATCGAGATGAAGTCTCTGATCAACACCGAAGCTCGTCAGCAGCCAGCCGAGTGGCTACGCCTTAACGGCTGGACCGTCCGCGAGGAAGACGTCACCACGGTCGCCCATCGTTACGGCCGCGACCTGACCGACCCCTTCACGAGGCAATCAACCTCCCCATGGCTGGACACACGCCTCCTCACCGCTGAACTCGCACGTCCCTAGCCCGAGCTTTCGAACAGGGTCAATACCCCCGGCGTTCCGGTCCGTTCCGGCGCCGTGCGACGGGCTGCGCGCGGCCTGGCGGCCGGGGGCTCGGGCGGAGCTGTGATTGCGCCCGCTGACCTACCGGCCAACCCGGGACGAGTCCCGCAACGCGCGTAGTAGCGTCTCGTACCCGCGACCGGCGAAGAGATCGACCGACTGCCAGGGTCGGAGCGGATCGGGGATGTCGCAGACCTCCAACCGCACCGGAATGATGTATATCGCCCCGTCCGGCTGTGTTGCGCCACTCGGTGAATCTCTGCTTGCCCGGTACTGGCGTCGAGAGAGGGAGACAAACCTATGACCCGTGACCTGGCCAGCGCTCAGTCGCGAGCCATCAGTCGTGCGTGGGAGCGCGTCGTATACGACTGTGGCTGCCCGGACATCTACTACTGCCCGTCGGCGGATGACATCGAGTGTCCCCGGCACAGCGGTTTTGGCGTGTGTTGTGACCGGGTGCCCGAGCACGTCTCCGTGCGCTGAACAGCGCCGCTACCGGGATCTCTGGTCGCAGCGCTGACCTCGGCCATCGGATCGTCTGCCAGAAGGCCCATGACTTCTTCATCAGGTCCTGAGACTCGCCCGGAGACCGTGCGATCGGTGGCCGGCGCCCTCGCCGCCGTCGGCCTTGCCGCCGGCCGCGTCACGCCGCTGTTCGGTGGGTACGGGGGCGAGACGTTTCGAGTCACGACGCAGGTCGGTGAACTGGTCGTCAAGGTGCGCTCCGACGTGCGGCCACTGGCGGTGACGCGGGCGGCGTCGCACCTGCTGTCCGGCCGCGGTCTGCCCCACCAGGACGTCGTTGTGCCACCCACATGGACGCCGGCCGGCTGGCTGATCGCTGTGCGGTGGATCGACGGCCACGACCTCTCCCACGAACCGATCAGTGGATGGAGCACGGAGCAGGCCACCCGCCTCGGCGGGGATCTAGGTGCCTGGCTGTCGAGAATGCACAGCATCAGGGCGCCGGGTCGGGACTGGCTGGGCATGGCGGACCGGCGTTTCACCGCGAAGCTGCGCCACGGCGCGGCGCGCGGGCACCTCGCCACGGGGCTGGTTGTCCAGCTGGAGGATTTCTGGCAGCGCGTCCGACCGGCTCTGGACGGCGCGCCTGTCGCCCTGGTCCACCGCGATCTTTGGGCTGGCAATGTTGTGGTGCGCGACGGGCTGTTCGCCGCAGTGATCGACCTGGAGAAGGCACGGCTCGCCGATCCCCTCTACGACATGGTCAAGATCACCGAATCGGTGTTGAGGCTGCACCCGGTCCTTGGCGCCGCGTTCCGTGAGGCATACGGGTTGGACACGGAATGTCCCGATGTCCGCGACCGGCTTGCCGCGGTCTTCGCCCTGGAATACCTGTCGGCTGTCGTCTATTTCGACACGCGCGGCGACCAGGTCATGGTCGCGGACCAGTGTGACCGTCTCGCCAGGCTGCTTCGCCGACCTTTCGATGCGATGACAGCAGGTCAGACGGTCCACGGAACCCGCGAACCTCCACCTCAGCGCCTCCGATAGTTCTCCTGATCCTTGGAGTCGGACACATGGCGGCCGGCCGGTTGGCGCGGTGGGGGTTCGCGCGGACGGGGTGGTGGCGCTCAGCGGACCATCATCGACGTCCATCTCCGCTTCAGTACGACTGCAGTACGGCAGTCTCCCGAGGAACGGTCACCGACCGTGCACACAGTTCCGGCGGCAGGTGGACTCGCGGTCCGGAAGCGGTAGGCGGGCACGCCGGAAAGGCCGCTGCCAAGCCGGCGTACTCCACCCGGGACATCGTGCAGTCCGGCGCCCGCGACGTGTTGCTCGAACGGCTTCAGCCCAAGCCTGGTGACCTGGTGGGATACCCGTCGGTCACCAGGCCAGAACCAGGTGGCGCCGAGATCGAGCCACCCCTGGTGGCTGCCGGCCACCGACGCGTTCTCGGGCCTCGATGCACACAACGTCGGCGCCCGCGCCGGCCAGTGCCGCGGTGACGGACAGGCCCGCGATGCCCGCGCCGACCACGACAACATCGTGCGATCCGTTGAGCATCGCATCCACCCGTTCCAATACCCGGCGGCTACTACGACCGGTGTCAGGCCTCGTCGTAGACGCGGACCTCGGGATCGGCGTCCAGCAGCGGCGCCAACTCGCGGACCACGTCCGCGGTGAACAGGTCGCTGGACAGATACGCCTGCGCATCGGCCGTCGAGGTGAACACATGCAGGACCTGCACGTCCTCGTCCCGGACAAGCAACTGCTTGGACTTCGCCCCGGCCGCCTGGTCCAGGAAGGGCTGGCGGTATTTGGCGTAGACGACGGCCGCGGCAGCGCGATTACCGTCCGACACCCGCAGGGTGATCTCCAACATGGCCATAACGACTCCTTCTACCGATGGCCGCTCTCCAGGCGAGCGGCCCGTGCACACCATGGTTATCGAGCCGGTGCGTGCCCGGTAGTAGTCTTCGATGCATGGTGGCCATAAAGAAGATGCATGGCGACGGCATCAAGGTCACCCAGCTGTACTACGCCCGCGCCGCCGCGGACCTCGGCTCGTTCTCCTGCGCCGCCACATCCCTCGGCGTCACCCAGCCAGCGCTCTCCCACGGCATCGCCACGCTGGAACGATCCCTGGGCGGGCCACTGTTCGACCGCTCGACCACCGGCGTGACTCCCACCCCGCTGGCCACCCGACTCCTACCCCACCTACACGACCTACTCGGCTCGTTGGAAGCCATGATCACCGAAGCGCGCACCGCTGTCGGGGCCACGATCGAACCGCTGCGGATGGGTGTCTCACCCCTGATCCACCCCACCCTCGTCGCCCGAGCCTTCCAGGCCGCGCGCGAACACGAGCCCGCTGCGCTCATCCTCAAGGAAAACGACCTCGCCGAACTGCGCGTAGCCCTGCTCAATCGCAGCCTCGACCTCATCCTCGTCCCAGCGGTCACGCAAGCCCCGGAATGCAGCCGCCGCATCATCGACAGCGAACCCATCCACTACCTGGCCAGCGCCGCTGCTTCCCACAACGCATCCCACAACGCATCCAACGACCCAGTCGAACTGTCCGATCTCTCCGGCCAACCCCTCGTCATGGTCGGGGAAGCATGTGGCCTCACCACCTTCACCCGCGCCCTGTTCCAGCACACCGGCGCCGAACTGCGTCCCTACCCCGGCGAAGCCGACAGCTACCGAAGCCTCGAAAGCTGGGCCAACCTCGGACTCGGCGGCGCCCTGCTCCCGCTATCCAGATTCCAGCACAGCGAAACCACCCACCCCGTGCACAACCACGGGCGCTTGGTGACCATCTCCTACGAAGCACTGTGGTTTCCCCGGACAGCCCGATCACCAGCCATCGAGGCGCTCCTCGAAGCACTTGTGAACCCAAGCTGAACCTTCGCGTGTCGGATGCATCCGAAACCGCGTTCCACCTGCTCCGGCCTGACCAGCCCGAGCTGACGGAGCCCGCAACCGTCATCCGAGCAACGGCTCGTCGCCGTCATCCGGCGGATTGCCGACACCGGCGCGCTCGAGGATGGCCAAGGCCCCGGGGGTGTCAGCCCTCGCGGCACGCTCCCAGAAGTACTCCTCGGTGCGTAGCGCGGAGAGCTTCTCCGCGACCGCCACGTTGATGAGTTGGTTCAGTGCAACGCCTTCAGCCTCCGCGACCTTGCGCGCCTCCGCCAAGAGCGAGGGCTGCAACCGAAGCGCAAAATTGCTCTGTCTCATAGCTGTTCCTCCCACATTTTCAGCGCTGCCGCCGGCGTACAGACGCCGATCTCGAATTGTTCGGTGACTGTTCCAAAGTCACGCCTGTTAAACGTCACGATCCACTCGGCGTGGCCGTTCACCGCTGTCTCCAACACCATGTCGTCGTCCGGGTCACGTAGGGTCGGCCGCCATAGGAACGCCAGTCGAACGTGTTCGGTGACGGCGACCACGGCGTCAAGGAGTGTGGCGACATCGTCTCTCCCGCCACGATCGCCTGCTACGCGCGTCAGCGGAAGGGGATCGCGGCCCGTCATGACCAGGGCGAGCAGGACCACCATTGCGGTGGCGGCCGCGAGGCCCGTCGCCCCTGGGAAGTCCCGGGCGGACAGCGCGAGGGTGACCGCTGGCCGTGGATGATCCGTCCGGCGGTGTGCAGCAGTCGGTAGCGGATCGTTTTCGGTTCGGCTTTCGCCAGGTCACCGTCGAGCGCGAGCAGCCCCAGCCAGGCCAGCAGGTCGCAGGCGATCCCAACGGCGGCGCACCAGACGCTGTTCATGGCGAATTTTTGGGACGGTAGCCGGCGCAGGCCGGTGTCCTTCCCGCAGCGGATCCTCGACTCGACCCGGGCCTGCACCCGGTGGCAGGCCTCCAAGAGCGGGACCTGCCCGGTCGGCAGGTTGGTGGCGGTGACGTGAAAACGGTGGCCCTCATGCTGCTCGAACAGAGAAAGCTGGGCGCCGGGATGCGGCCGTTCCCGCCGGAAGATGATCCTCATGTCCGCGGGCCAGCCGGTCCTCGTCCGGACCGGTGCGCAGCAGCCCGGTCAGTTCGGCGACCTCACCATTGTCACGGGGATCGCCGGCGGCGTCGACGGCCGGGGACCACACGCCGGCGGGCAGCCGGCCGATCGCGGTGCGGACCCGGTCGTCCAGGTCGAACCCAACCGCATAGTGCACCCGACGGTCGGGGTGAGCCGGGTCGTCGGCGCGGGCAAGCAGCGTGTCGATGAACCCCCAACATCACCAGGTACTGGCGGATTTAGGTGAGAGCTGGTCAGCCATATCCACCCGATTGTCGGCGGATGCTACGGAGACCCCAGGTGGTCAAGGTGTGCCCTATTAGGGCGACGACGATAGCCACCGCTACGAGGCGGATTACGCTCCATGTCGTCACGGCAACCGATCCTTGCATCGGGGCATCGAATTTGAGCCGCTGCGAAGTATCGACGATAGCCACTAGTGGAACCAGCACCCGAAAAGGAAGGCTGCGAAATCCATGATTTCGCGCCATGTTCCCAGCCAGGCCCAAAAGAGGGCCGGCGACGCAAGCGGCTATGCACCAAGACACCGTCACCGACCAGAATTCGTACCAGGAAATCATCCGCGTTCGCCCGGAAGGGTCATTCACGTCCGCCGTCAGAAAGTCTCCATGCCCAAGCTTTGCCAGGTAGTAAGTGATCACGGCTGTGAGCAGGGATGCGGAGGCCAGGATGGCGGACTCCATCCTGCGATTTCGCGCAAGGCCGATGCAGAAAGCCAAAGCAGCCCAGGACCATCCAGCCGCCAAGACGAGGTATACCGCATGGCCTACCGATCCGTCGACCGCGAGCAGAAGGGCGGCAAGAATCCCGAGCATCGCACCAGCGGTCAGTGCGGCTATCATGGGTGCCAGAAGGCGCGATCGCAAAGGTGTCACGGTATTCGTTGGATTCCTTTTCGGTTATCAGATTGGAAAACTCTGGTAACCGATATTAGCGTGAACGTGAGGCCACGCCGCCCTCTCTGGCGGCCCTCGTCGCGAGGGGCTCCACGGCCCACCCGGTATCAGCGAAACCTGACCGATACGTGAGGGTGATTCCTGGACGCCAGAAGGGTGATGATCAACCTTCTGGCGCAGCGGTTCCGGCGCACTTACATCCACTCAGAAAACTGTAGGCGCGGCTGGGCCGCAACAGCGGGAAGATCGTAAAAGCTCAGTGTCCCTAGGCGGAGGTGCAGGTCGGTCAGTTGGGGCCAGT
>NZ_CAUVXL010000087.1:0-37221 GCF_963555915.1 Protofrankia sp. Cas4 | reverse complement strand
GGTCAGCTCCACCGCCCGCGCCACCGCCGCCGGGGTGAACACCTGCCCGGTCTCCGCCGTGTGCTGGCCGTACAACTCAGCCACCTCGGCCGCGGTGAAATCCCCCAACCGCAGCGACTTGAGCTTGATGTTAAACGGGCTGGCGGTCCCAAGCCGATTCGGGTCGCCACCACTGGCGACCTTATAGTCGCGCACATCGCGCAGCCCACACAGCGCCACTGAGGCGGGAAACCCCTCCGGACGCTCGTTGAACCCGTCCCGAAGCTGGCTGAGCACGCTGACCAGGCTCGCACCATGCAGCGCGTCGATCTCATCGAAAAACAGCACCAACGGCCGCGGGCAGGCATGTGCCCACGCCGCAGCGCCGCCGCAAGCAAGCCCGTGTCGGACGCCTCCGGCCAGGGGGGTGGGCGCAGCTCCGCGGGCAGGGCGGTCGCGGCGCGGATCCGGATCCTGTCGAGGATGCCATGCACGGCAGCGCCGTAATCGTCGCCCGCGGCTCGCCCAACCTCACACGAGAAGGCCAGCGCCGTATATTCGCCGCCGGCGGTCAGCTCCTCGGCCAGCGCCCGCAGCGTGGTCGTCTTCCCCGTCTGCCGCGGGGCGTGTACCACGAAATAGCCCATCTGGGCGACCAGATCGGGCGCCTCCGGCAGCCGTCCCAACGCCGGAATCATGTAGTGGTACGTGGGCAGGCACGGCCCCGCCGTGTTGAACCGCCGCCCCATGGCTTGCTCACCCTCCACCAGCTCCGACAATGGCCATCGCCTGGTCACTTTACGGTGCGTCGTGTGCCGTGTCGGGAGCGCCGGGAGTGGTCTCGTCGTGGCCGAACCGGTGTGCTTGTCGCACTCGGCGGCTTCCGTCTCAGCCGACGCCGTCTTGGAGCGACTGGCAATAGGGGGCGCCCTTACCGGCCGACACCGGCTCACCGGGGTTGGTCGAGCACCAGGGTCCATACGGTCGCGCGGGAGTCACCGGACGCATCGGACGTGCCCGCGGCGGTGATGGTCGCACCGGTGACGGATGATGTATACATCCTGATACTCGGCGTTGCCGTTGGAGGCGTTTGCTCCGCAGGGATGATGTCCTGTTGTTGGCAGCCCCGCAGTTGCTCATCGCAGAGCCAGATCACCGGCCGGCGCTTGCCGGGGGTGTCGAGGATCGACCCACCGGCCAACAGCCGACCGTTGGATGTGAGGGCCAGGACGGTGACGACCGCGTCGGGCGGTAGGTCGGTCGGGACGTCCTGCCAACCTCTCCCGTCCGCTGACCGGCGGAAGTGGGCCGATGTACCGGCACCCTCGGGTTCCTGACCCACCGCGAGCAGGGCACCGCCGGGCAGCGCCACGACCCGGTCGAGGGTCTGGGTGCCCAGACCGCCGGCCCCGGTCACCGTTTCCCGCCGCCAGGTCTGGCCGTCGGTGGAGCGCCACACGGCGACATCCCCGTCGCGGTCGGTGCCGCGGTCGACGCCGACGGCCAGCAGGCCACCGGGCACCGCCACGACGTCGCTCATCTGCCCCGGGCTGCCACTGAGATCACCGCCGACCGCCTGCCAGGTCCGCCCATCCGGGGAGAGCCATGCCGTCGGCACGGCCTGGGAGGGTCCGGCGCCTGGGGGTGCGGTCCATCCGACCGCGACGAGCCGGCCGCCGATGCTGGCGACACCGGTCATCACGCCCGGTCCGGAACCGGCCGGTGACCTCACCACTGCGGGGGTCCAGGCTGAAGCGCCATCGGATGACCAGGCTGCCGGGCCTCGGTCAGACCCGCCGGACCCGTTGCCGGACCCGTTGCCGACGGCCACCCGGCCGCCGCGCGGGTTGTCGGTGAACCCGTACACGGCGCTGCCGGGCGCGGCGTCGGCCGTCAGCAGGCCTGCGGTGAGTCTGGCGACCGTCGAGGAGCCCACGGCCGGTCCGGTGGATCTTGTACTGCCTGGACCAGAGGACTGCGGGGCGGACGTCGACGACGATGGGTGCCCGGTCGCCGCGAACACGGCGGCGAGGATCGCCGCGATCACCACCAGCGCGATCAGTCCACCCACCGCGGCCACCCGCCGGCTCTGGTTGCGGTAGCCCTCGTCCGACGGTCCGAGGTGTATGCGCAGCGGTTCGTCGCGGTCGGTCAGCCGGACGTCGCGGGTGCGTACCTGCGGCGGATGCAGGAGCTGGTCGTAGGGCTCGTCGAGCCCGGCCTGGGCGAGGTCGACCTCGACGGTCACAGCTGGCCGGGCCGGAACGGGCAGCGGCGCGAGCAGGTCCGCGGCCAGGGCCGCCGCGGCACTGTCGGCGCTTCGCGCGGTGCCGCGGTCGGTGGCCTGCGTATCGGGACTGGTGTCGGTACTGCCGCGAACGTCGGCATCGGACGGGGTCGCGGCGGGCCGCGCCATCGTGCGGAGCTGCGGTGTCTGCGGTGCCCCCTGAACCCGCTGAACCCGCGGTGTCTGCGGTGCCCGCCGTGACAGCCGTGCGCCGCCGGCGATCGCCGCGCCGAGACAGACCGCGAACTTCGGGTGCGTGTCCACCGTCACCAGCACGCGGAACTCCCGCTCGACCAGCCGGGCGACCAGGGGAATGCGGCTTGACCCACCGACAAGCAGGACGCGATTGAGGTCCGCCGGCTCCACCCCGGCGGAACGGCACGTGCGCCGGAACGTGTCAAGGGTTCGCAACACCATGATCCGTACGGATTCCTCCAGGTCATCACGGGTGAGTCGGACGGTCCGGTTGCAACCCGGGATGATCACCGGGATCTCGGCCTCGGTATCGGCGGACAGCGCCTCCTTGGCCGCGACCGCTGCGGCGTGCACCTGGGCGACCGCACGGGCCGTCTCGGGGTCGGTCAGATCCTGGCGTTGCCAGGGCGGGCCGACCGTCCGCGCGATGTGGTCGAGGACGGCCTCGTCGATGTCGATGCCACCGATGTCGTCGTCACCGCCGGGTTCGCCGCACACCTCGAAACCACCGTCGGTCTTTCGCAGCACCGTCGCGTCGAAGGTGCCGCCGCCGAGATCGTAGACACCGACATGATCGCCTGGGGTGAGGCGGTCCTGCGCCGCGTAGTGTCCCGCGGCTGCCACCGGCTCCGAAAGGAGCCCGACGTCGGTGAGGCCGGCGAGCCCAGCGGCCTGTTCCATCAGGTCCTGGCGGTGACCGGACCAGGTGGCGGGGCGGGTCAGCATCACATGGCCCGGCGCCTGCGATTCACGCTCGGTGACTTTACTGACGACAAATCTGATCATGTCGGCGACGAGGTCGGGTATCCCCACCCATGTGTCGGCGAGTCGTACCGGCACGTCATCGCCGAACCGGCGCTTGAACTCCCTTGCCACCCGGGACGGATCGGTTATGGCACGCCGTTCCGCGGCCTCACCGACCAGCATTACTCCGTCGTCACGCAGGAACAGCACGGACGGTATCGTCCTCGCGCGTTCGCCGAGGTCGACGACCTCAGCCCGCCCGTCCCGCCAGATCGCGGCCGCGGTGAACGTGGTCCCGACGTCGATGCCGAGGGCATAGGTCATGAGGCGGCGGCCAAAGCGAGCATCGTAGGGAGCGCCAGCGAGCGAGGAGCGCAGCGGAGGACGCCGCCGGGGTACACGGTCATAGCGCGTTGGTCATCCTAAAAGTGAGCGTTCACTCGGGCACGGCGTAGCAGTTGGCGCCCTTTACCGACTGCCTGAGCGCGGGCAGCACCTTCGCGCAGTAGCCTGTCGCGTCCTGATAGCTGGCGAACCCGTCCTTGAGGACCACGTACTCGCCCTGATCGGGCTTGTCGGTGGGCTCGCGAAGCCGCTGTGACCGGCGGCTGTCCATCAATTGGACCACTCCCACATCCGGCAACCGCTGGATGTCGCTGATGAACTGCTGCGCGGCCTGGTTGTCGGTCGCGACGCGGTCGTCGATCGCGAAGGCGTGGAAGATGACGTAGATCCCCTGCGGCTCTACCTGCCCAGCGGCGCCGGTGGGGCTGACACTCGTTGTCGGTCCCACACTCGTTGTCGGTCCGACGCTCGGGCTTGGGGTGGGGCTCGGGCTGGTGGGGCTCGGGCTGGTGGGGGCCACGGGTGCGGTCGCGGCGGTCACGGCTGCGGTCGGTGCCGACGTCCTCGTCGGCGCCCGGGTCAGCAGGGCTGCGCCGGCTGTCGCGACGATACCGATCACCAGCGCCGCGCCGGCCAGCTTGACAGCTGCCCTGGGTATGACCGGAACCTGTTCGAAGACGGCATCGAGCTGGCCCTCGACCGCCTGTTGGTCGGCTCCGCTCGTTCGGGCCTGGTTCGTCCGGGTTTCGTCGGTTCGGGTTTCGTCGGTTCGGGTTTCGTCAGTTCTCGCGTAGACCAGCCGGACGGGGTGGCGCACCATGGTGCCGCGCAGGAACGGCCGCACCGCCCGTGCCTTGAGGAACACCTCACCGGACCCGCCCGGTTGGACCTCGACGCTCGTCGGCGCGAGGGCGTAGCCGAGCGCGCCGTCCTCGTCCGGGACGGACAGGCGGAGTAGGGCCGGGGCGGTACCGCGATTGTCGAAACGCGCGATCCAGCGGGCTGTCCACCGCCCGCGCCGCACTTTCGTGGTGATGACGGCGGCCGTGATCTCGTGAATCGCGCCGACCGTTATGTCGCCTTCTTCGACGGCCACCCAGTTGCGGTTCTCCCGCGAGCGGCACCGTAACGCGAACGGTATCTTTCCCACCGGTGTCCCCGGGCCGGTCGGCGGCCGGAACAGCAGTTGAACGGTTTCCTCAACCCCGCGGGTGACCGAGATCTCCGCTGGGATGACCTCGGCCCACCCCGACGCCGCCCCTAACACGTCAAACGTGTACCGCTCGACGAGGTCGCCGTCGTAGCGGACCGTCGCCGTCGTCTGTACCAGTTCACCCGGCCGGACCTGCAACCGGGTCTCGTGGAGACGAAGTTCGGGATCCATACCGACTCCGTTCCCTCCAGCTCCCTACAGTTCCGGCCGCTGTTTACGTCCCCGCCCGCCACCAGCGATGGCACACCCCGACCATACGACGGTTCGACATGCCTGTGCCCACCGGTCGCAGGTCGTTGCCCGCAGGGACGATCAGAGCACCCGACGGTGCGGACAACTTTGCCCTTTCGGTTCGTTCCCCACGGCCGGGATGGCCTCTACCATGGCCCTTGCCTTGTGATTCCTGGGGGGAGAAGCCCATGACCGACCCTTCGGCGAGCGTGTCCGAAGTCGAATGGTTCGCCGAACGCTACGAGGAACTCGTCCGTAACGTCGAGCTTTTCGTCCGGGGTAAGCGGGATGTCATTCGTCTTGCCCTGGTGTGCATGGCGGCCGAGGGCCACCTGCTCATCGACGATGTTCCCGGGGTCGGGAAGACCTCCCTTGCCAAGGCCATCGCGAATTCCATCGACGGAACGATGCGCCGGATCCAGTTCACCCCCGACCTGCTTCCCACCGATGTCACCGGCGTGCAGGTCTGGGACGAGCGCAGCCGGGAGTTCGAGTTCCGGCCCGGAGCGGTGTTCGGGAACATCGTGCTTGCCGACGAGGTCAACCGTGCCTCGCCGAAAACACAGGCGGCGCTCCTGGAGGTCATGGAGGAACGCCAGGTCACGGTGGACGGCGTCTCCTATGAGCTGGCCCGACCCTTCATGGTCATCGCGACCCAGAACCCGGTGGAACACGGCGGTACCTACGACCTCCCCGAAGCCCAGATCGACCGGTTCATGATCCGGATGGAAATCGGCTATCCGCGCCACGAGGCCGAGGTGGAGATCCTGGAGAACCGGGCCCGCGGCCAGACGCTCAATGAGGTGAACCCGGTACTTTCCAGCGCCGAGGTGGTCCGGATGGCCGACATCGCACGCCGCGTCCATCTTTCTCCGGCGGTGCTCGGTTACATCGTCACGATCACCGCGGCGACCAGGCGCATGCCCGAACTGCGCCTCGGGGTGAGCCCACGTGGCGGGCTCGCGCTCGCGGTCGCGGCCCAGGCACACGCGGCGGCTGACAGGCGGTCGTTCGTCACCCCGGACGATGTGCGCACGCTCGTCCCGTTCGTGCTGGGCCACCGGATGCTGCTGCGACCCGAGGCGGAGCTGGCCGGCGGCACCGCGGCGAGCCTGCTCGGCGGGCTCACGGCGTCGGTACCGGTGCCGGATCAGCGGGTGGTTCACTAGATGATCACCCGGTCGGGCTTCGCTGTTGCCGCGGCCGTGGTCATCCTCGGCCTGTCCGGTGCGCTGCTGGACTACCCGGAGCTGGTCGTGTTCGCTCTCGGAGGTCTGGCCGCCCTGCTCGTGGCGGCCGCCTGGATGCTCGTCACTCCGGACGTCATCGTCGTCCGGGAGATCCAGCCGCTGCGGGTGGCCGAGGGCGAGGGCGCCCGGGGTCTGCTCACCGTGACCAACTCCGCGCGGCGGCGCAGCCCGCCGTTTCTCGCCAGCGAGGCCGTGGGGGAGCGCCACGTCGCGGTGACCCTGCCCAGTCTGGCGCCGGACCGCTCGTTCGAGACCGCCTACCCGCTGCCCACCGACCGCCGCGGCGTCTACCAGGTGGGTCCCCTCACCATCGGTCACAGCGACCCGCTGCGGCTCATGCACATCGGACGTTCCTACGCCTCCCGGTCGGAGCTGAAGGTGCATCCTCGGCTGCACCCGGTGGCACCGCTACCCACCGGCGGCTCCCGGGACATGGACGGGCCTACGACGAGCACGGCGCCGCTCGGCGGCGTCGCCTTCCACAGCCTGCGGGAGTACATCCGCGGCGACGATCTACGCCTCGTCCACTGGCGGTCGACCGCCCGCACCGGGAAACTCATGGTCCGTCACAACGTGGTGCCCAACGAGCCGCGGCTGATGGTCGTGCTCGACACCAGCACCGCCCCCTACAGCAAGGATTATTTCGAGGACGCGGTGCGGGTCGCCGCCTCCCTTGCGATCTCCGCCCGGGACCATGGCTTTCCGGTCGAGGTACGGACCACCGGCGGGGTGTGCGCGGTGGCCGACCGCGGAGCGGCCGAACGGGGGTCGATCCTCGACCTGTTCGCGGAGGTGCGCGCCGCGGACGACGATCCCGGGCTCGGCGCGCTGCCCGGCATGCTGCCGCGGGAGGACGGCGTGGCGCTCGGCGTGGTGACCGGGCAGGCGCCGGTCGCGATGCTCGCGGCCATCTCCCTGGTCCGCAGCCGGTTCACGATGGCGAGCCTGGTTCAGGTTGGCGAAGAGCATGATCGTCCCGGACCCTCGGTGCAGGGAGCCATGGTCGTGAACGTCCGGACCAGCGACGACTTCGCCGCTGTCTGGAACGCGAGGGTACGTAGGTGAGCGCGACACGGCCGCGGGCCGGCCAGCTCGTGCTCGTCGCGGCTGTGATGCTGCTGGTGGCGATGGTTTTCGGCCCGTTCTTCGCCGGTGCCGGCTACCTTGTACCGCTCGGTGGGTCCGTCGTGCTCGCCGTGGTGGTGGCGGCCGTCGCGTCGGTACGGATCCGTCGTCTTGACGTCACATTACTGGTGGTGACCGGCTGCGGCCTGCTGTTCGCTCTGCTCGCGCTGTTCCCGTCCCGATGGGGGAACGGGCTGCCGGGTTCGCTCCTCGGGGCCTTCGGCCGTGGCCTGCGTGACGGCTGGGCAGCCGTGCTCACCGCGGGGCTCCCGGCGGATCCGACCGGCGAGCTGTTGATCGTCCCGGCGTTGCTGCTGTGGATCGCAACAGCCATCGCGGTCGTCGTCACGCTGCGGACCGACGCCGTGCTCGCTCCGTTGCCGCCGCCGATCGTCGCGTTCGCCACGGGTCTGCTGCTGGTTGCCGCGCGCGGGCGCTCACAGGTGTGGCTGGCCGGCGCCATCCTGCTGGCCGGGGGAGCGCTGGCGCTGGTCCGGGCAGCCGATCGATCCAGTTCCCACGACAGCGCTGGTGCTGGGCGGCCGGACGCCAGGCCGTCGCGTAATGGGCGGTCGGACGCTAGGCGCTCCTGGCGGCGGCTCACCTCGGGTCGGCTGGCCTTTGGCTTGCCGGTGGTGGTCATCCTTGTCGTCGTCGGTACCCTCGGCGCCGCGGTTCTTCCGATCGCGGACGGTTCCGACCGGTTCAACCCGCGTGACCACCGCCATCCCCCGGTGCAGGTGACCTCGGCCCTCAACCCGCTGGTGAACGTCAAGGCCCAGCTTCAGGCAGATCCGGTGGAGCCGCTGTTCACCGTCCACCTGGCCTCGACCGAGAGTCTGCAGGTCGACCGCATCCGGACAGCCGCTCTCGGTGACTTCGACGGCGCCAGCTGGACCGACGGCGCGACCTTCGTGGCAACCGGTCGGACCTTGCCCGACGATCCCGCCGCGGCGACCCCGCGCGGCGTCACCGTTGATGCCGAGGTCACCGTTGACCGGCTCGACGGGGTGTTCCTACCCTCGCTCGGGCGCCCGGTCGGGATCACCGACATCGGTGGCGGTAACGGCGGCGGTACCGGCGCGACGATGGCGTTCGCACCGGATTCCGGCGTCCTGGCGATGACAACATCCCCGGGGCCCGGCCTGCGCTATGACCTGCGCTCGGTGGTGCCCAATCCCACCGACGCGGAGAAAGCCGCGGCCAGACCCCTGAACGACCCGTCGGTGACGCGTTACCGGGCGTTGCCGGGAGCCGTGCCAGCCGACCTGACCCAACTCACCGACGGCATCATCGACGGTGCGACCAATCCGTACGACAGGCTGGTGAGGATTCAGGCGTATCTGCGGGACCCGAAGAGGTTCCCGTACGATCTCGGCGCCGCGCCCGGTCACTCCTACGGCGCCGTCTCCCGGATGCTCGCCGTCGACACCGACAGCGCCCAGTTCCGTCGCAGCTACGCCGAGCAGCACGCGGCCGCGTTTGCGCTGATGGCACGGATCGCGGGTTTCCCGTCCCGGGTCGCCGTCGGCTACCTGCTCGACCAACGTTCCTCGACCGGGCCCAACACGTTTCGGGTGACCACGCGTAACGCCCACACGTGGCCCGAGGTCAACCTCGCCGGTCTCGGGTGGGTGGCGTTCGAACCGACCGATGTCAGCAACCTGGTGACCAAGCTGCCACCGGCCGACCCGAATTCCTCCAATGGCGGGCCAGCAGACAAGCCGCCGTCGTCGGCGGAGCCGGCGCCCCCGGTGATCCAGCCGGAACTCTCCACCACCGGCACGCCGGGCGGCGGGGGCGGCGGTGGTGCGGCCGGGACGGCGGCCTGGTTCGGCCTCGCCGTCCTTCTTGGCATTGTGCTGGTTCTGTTACTGATCGTCGGCGAGAAGGCGCGAAGGCGGCGGCACCGGCAACGCGCCGGGCCACCCTCGGCTCGTATCGGCGGCGCGTGGCGTGAGGTGCGGGACAGGCTCTCCGAGTGCGGCCTGCCGAGATCGCATGCCCTGACCACGCGGGACGTGGTGGGGTGCACCCGTGAGCTGCGCGCCGTGGGCGCGGCGGGGGAGCAGATGGAACAGCTCATGCCGGTGGTCAACGCGGCATTGTTTGCCGAAACCGAACCCGGCGAGGCCGATGCCCGGCGCGCCTGGGAGCTCACCCGGCTCGCCTGCCGTGAACTCAACCGCGCGGGTGGGCTGCCCCGGCGGGCGCGGGCGATCGTCGATCCCCGGCCGCTGCTCCCGGGCGGCAGTCGATGATCATTTTTTGGTTCGGGCTTCCCGATGGTATGACGTGAGGTGACGGGGATGCGACTACGAGGGCTCACGCGTCCGGCACGGGGTGCCAGGCTGGGCGCCGCACTGGCTGGTGTCGTTGTGCTGGGTGCGTTGGTGGCGGCTGGTTGGTTGGGGGATGTTCCGGCGCGGTCGGTGGCGTTGGATGACGGGTCGGCGTGGCTGGTGTCCTCGGTGGGTCAGGCGGCGTTGGTGGATGGGTCGTCGGCGCAGGTGGTGGCGCAGGTGAAGGTCGGTGAGGGTGGCGCGGACCTGTCGGCGGCGCAGTCGGGTGCGGATGCGTATGTGGCGAATACCTCGGATGGGTCGGTGCGGCGGGTCGATGGTGCGACGTTCGCGGTGTCGTCTCCGGCCCGGTTCGCGAATGCGGGGCAGGCGTTGGCGGTGTATCCGGGGCGGCAGGCGGTGTATGCGGTCAGTGCGCAGTCGGGTTTGGTGACGACGGCTGATCCGGTGACGTTGGCCGTGCGGGCGCAGCAGTCGCTGGCGGCGCGGGTGCCGGCCGGGGCGGCGCAGCTCGACGGGGCTGGCAGGTTGTGGCTGGTGGACGCCAATACCGGTGATCTGATCTGGCTGGATGGTGCGGGTAGGCATACCCGGCGGGGGGCTGTTGATCCGGCACGGGCCACGTTGGTGCGTTCGGGTGACAAGGTCGTGATCGTTGATGTTGTCGCGCGGACCGCCCGTCCGTTGCGTGCCGACGGTGGTACGGACGCCGGTGGGTGCGTGGATACGCAGGTCGGTGACACCACCGTCACGGTGGCCGGTTCGACGTCGGCTGACCGGGTGTATGCGGCGAGTGGTCGGCGTGGTGTGTTGTTGGTGTCGGATCTGTCGCGTGGGTCGTGTGACACGGCGGTGGATCTACGCGCGGCCGGTCATGATCTGGGTGCGCCGCATGAGGCGGCCGGGCGGGTGTTCATCCCGGATTTCACCGCGGGCCAGGTGATTGTGGTGGATGTTGGCGCGCGGCGGCTGGTCGCGAGCGCCAAGGTGCTACCGGAGCGGACCCGGTTCGAGTTGGTGTCGCAGGGCTCGTTCATGTTCTACAACGATCCCCACAGTGCGCAGGCGGGGGTGGTGCACCTGGACGGATCGGTTCGGCAAACCGAAAAGTACAACCCCAAGAATCCCGGTAACGGGGTATTCCAGGGGCCGGGTTCGGGGAATCCGACGCAGTCCTCGCCCACGCAGTCCTCGCCCACGCAGTCCTCGCCGACGCAGTCTCCGGTGACCTCGCCGCCGACCGGGCCGACAACGCCGCCGACCGGGCAGCCGCAACAGGCGAAGGGGGACGTGCAGATCCGGGTGTCGGCGACCGACGTTACGGTCAATCAGCCGGTGGCGCTGCGGGTGGTCGCGACGAACGGCGGCATCGTCGCCTCCGTGACATGGACGTTCGGAGATGATGCGCCGACCTCCGGCGTCCAGGTAAGCCATTCCTGGCTGAAACCCGGTGTCTACACCGTGCAGGCGCTGACCCGGCTTGCCGACGGCCGTCAGGTAACTCCGACCGCCACGATCACCGTGACCGAATCGGTGATTCCGACCCAAACCCCATCCGTGGGGTCCGGGTCGGCCGGCACTGGTATCGAAAGCGGAGACGGCGGTGTAAAGGGCGGCGAAAGCGGTGTGCTCACAGCACTACTCGATGTGAGCCCGCCGAGTGGTCCGGCACCGTTGGACGTGACGGCGAATGCGTCGGGCTCGAGGGCGGGTTCGGCTCCGATCGTGAGTTACATCTTCGACTTCGGTGACCGGATCGCGCAGGTCGGTCCTCAGCCCGGGGCCACGGCAACTCATCGCTATACACAAGCCGGGTCCTACACCGTGAGCCTCACGGTGATAGACCGCAATGGCGGAACGGCCACGCGCAGTGCTTCGGTCGCCGCTGGTGCGGTGGAAGCCGGGCCGACCGCCAGGCTTTCGGCCGCCCACACCCCCGGGGGCGGGGCACTGGACGTGACGGCGGACGCCTCGGGCTCGAGGGCGGGTTCGGCGCCGATCATGAGTTACACCTTCGACTTCGGTGACCGCACTGCGCAGGTCGGTCCGCAGGCTGGGGCCACGGCTACGCATCGCTACTCCGCTGCGGGCACGTACAGCCCGACTGTCACGGTGACGGACTCGGCGGGCCGGACGGACACGTACACCACTCAGGTCACCGCGCAGCAGTTCACGCTGGCGGTATCGGTCAGCGGAAACGGCAGCGGCAAGGTGACCGGCCCCGACGAGCTGTTCTGCCCGGATGTGTGCCAGGCGCACCTGAACCCCGGCACCCAGGCGACCCTGTCGGCTGCGGCCGTATCGGGCTCGACATTCGGCGGATGGTCGGGTGACTGCACCGGGACCGGGACGACGTGCACCGTCACCATGGATAAGGCGCGCAACGTCACCGCCCGCTTCGACACGACCGGGCCGAGTACCTATCCGCTCACCGTGACGGTAAACGGCAATGGTCGGGTCGATATCAGCGGTTTTATCAGCGGATCGTTGGGGAGCTGCAGCGCGACCTGCACCGTCGACGCGAGAGCCGGTGAGGAGGTGGACCTGGGCGCCTGGCCGGCATCGGGCTGGAATATCAGCGGATGGTCGGCGAGTGGCTGTGCGGGGTCGTCGTGCAGCGTCAGCATGAATCAGGCTCGGAACGTCACGGCAACCTTCGCCCAGCAGGACCAGCCGCCGACGGCGGCGCTCACCGCGACGAGAGTCGTCCCGAACGACCCGTACGACGGTCGGTTCATTCTTGATGCGTCCGGATCATCGGACAACGACTCGACGCCGATCCGGGATTACACTTTCGATTTCGGCGACGGCAGCCAACCCGTGAAACAGACTGGTCCACGACTACAGCACGCATGGGGGCCCGGAAACCATCCAGGGACCACCTACAACCCCAAGGTGTATGTCACCGACACGGCCGGGAAGACCAGCATGGCGCAGACGTCTGTATATGTGAAATGTTGTTGACCGCTCCGCCGGATAAGGGCATGCGGTGACGATGATGGCGCGATCGGGACGTCACGGTCGTGCGGGGGTGGCCCGCCGCAGCCGGGTGCGGTCGACTCGTTGGGTGCCGGTGCCGGTGCCGGTGCCGGTGGCGTTGGCTGGCGTCGTCATCCTGGGTGCGTTGGTGGCGGCCGGCTGGTTGGGGAATGTTCCGGCGCGGTCGGTGGCGTTGGATGACGGGTCGGCGTGGCTGGTGTCGTCGGTTGGTCAGGCGGCGTTGGTGGACGGGTCGTCGGCGCAGGTGGTGGCCCAGGTCACGGTGCCGTCCGCGGGAGCGGGGGAGATGGCCGCCACCCAGTCGGGGTCGGACGCCTACGTGTCGAACACGGCGGACGGCAGCGTGCGGCGGGTCGACGGTGCCACGTTCGGCGTGTCGAGCGGGGTCCGGTTCGCCAATCCGGGCGAGCCGCTCGCCGTTTATGCCGGGCGGCAGGCGGTGTTCGCGATCGGAGAACGGACCGGGTCGGTGAGCACGGCCGATCCGCGGACCCTGCGGAAGCTGCGGGACGATCAGTCGTTGGCGGCGCGGATACCGGCGGGCGGTGCGCTGGTCGACGGTGCGGGCCGGCTGTGGGTGGTCGACGGCGACACCGGGAAGATCGTCCGCCTGGATGCGGCCGGCCGCCATGATGTGTCGGGGTCGGTTGATCCGGTCCGTTCCACTTTGGTGCCGATCGGCGACCGGGTGGCGGTGGTTGACCTCGGAGCGCGGACGGTTCGGACGCTCGGCGACGGCGGCGTTTCCGCTCCGGTGGCGTGCGTGGATGCCCGGGCGGGGGACAACACGGTTCGGGTGGCCGGGTCGGTCGCGGGTGACCATGTGTATGCGGTGTCGGGCCAGCGGGGCGTGCTGCTGGTGTCGAATCTGTCGCAGAACTCCTGCGAGAATACCGTTATCGACCTGAAAATGGCGGGTAATGAATTGGGGGCGCCGCGGGAGGCGGCAGGGAAGGTGTTCGTCCCGAATCTGACCACGGGTCAGGTGAGCGTGGTCGATATCGCCAGTCGGAGTGTGGTCACCAAGAAGGTGTTGGATCCGCCGGCGCGGTTCGAGCTGGTGCCGCAGGGCTCGTTCGTGTTCTACAACGATCCGGCGACCGCCAGAGCGGGAGTCATCCGGCTGGACGGGTCGGTTCGGGAGATCCGCAAGTACGACCCCAGGAATCCGGGCGCGGGTGTGGTTCCAAGTGCCGGTTCGGGGAACCAGACGGCACCCACGCCCATCCAGCCGCCTGTTACGCCACGGCCGACGGCCTCGCAGACCCCACGGCCGACTGCGTCGCCGACTGGTCAGCCGCCCAAGGGGGATGTGCAGATCCAGGTGTCGGCGACCGAGGTCATCGTCAATCAGCCGGTGGCGCTGCGGGTGGTCGCGACGAACGGCGGCATCGTCGCTTCCGTGACATGGACGTTCGGCGATGATGCGCCGGCCTCCGGCGTTCAGGTCAGTCATTCCTGGCCGAAGCCTGGCATCTACACCGTGCAGGCGTTGACCCGGCTCGCCGACGGCCGCCAGGCCACCCCCACCGCCACGATCACCGTGGTCACCGACACGCAACCGGTGGTCCCACCGACGCCACATCCCACGGACAGTCCCGACCACCCGACCGCCACCCCGACCCGTACCGCTACCCCCACTCCGACGCCCACCCCGACGGCGGACCAGTTCACACTGTCGTTGACGATTCTCGGTACAGGCACCGTCACGGGTCTGGCCAGCGGGCCCTGCACGAGCCTGTGCCAGGCAACGTTTCCAGCCGGGCAGCGGGTGACCCTGACTGCGAACCCCGGCAGTGGCAACCGTTTCGACAACTGGTCGGGAGCCCCGGGTTGTGCGACAGCTGCGACGTGCACCGTGACAATGGACAAATTCCACGATGTCTCCGCGCAGTTCAGCCAGATTCAGACGTTCCAGCTGACGGTTTCCAACCCGGGCACGGGCGGCAGCGTGACCGGGAACGGAGGGATCGACTGCCCGCCGGGCGGTGGCGTGCGCACCTGTACAGCGCTCTATACCGCCGGCACGCGGGTGACGCTGAGCGCTACGCCGGCGTCAGGTCAGACGTTCAGCGGATGGTCGGGCGACTGCACGGGGACCGGTACCTGCACCGTCACCATGAACCAGGCGCGGAACGTAACGGCAACCTTCACGGCGCAGAACCGCCCGGTTCACAGCTCGGGCACCATCGATCTACCATCGCTTTCCAATATGGATCTTGATGCTGGGGCGGTCGCACCGTGCTGTGGCAGCGCGGGCGCCGACGCCTGGCTCCACGGAGTCGGGACCAACCTGTGGGGCCTGGCGCCCATGGGCTCAGCCGGGCTTGCTGTCATGCCATCCGGTAGCAGTGCGCTCACTTATGCTGATTGTGCGGGTGCGGCGCTGTCGGGTGCGGAGATAACGACGGACAACCTCCCGGCGGGGACGAGGCTCTGCGCACGGACCCAGGACGGCCGCTTCTCGGCCCTCCGCGTCGTCAAAGCTCCTGATGCGAATTCGAATATACTCACGATCAGCTACACGACGTGGGAATAGCCTGATCCAGACCGTGCGGCTGACACGTAGGTGATTCCCTGGGGCTGCGATCAACGAGGAGGGTCGGATGCCGGAGACGTCGGCACGGTCGCAGAGCCCTTCGGAACGCCATGAGCCGGCGCGTCCGGTCGTTGCCCGCAACCCTGGCCACGGTTCAGCTGAGCGTGCCGAGCTCGGCACGCTGCAACGCACAGCCGGTAATCGCGCGACGGCCGCCCTTCTCCGAGGTGGGATCAACGGTGCTACGGCGTCAACCTTGGAGCCGCTTGTGACAGCGCCGCTCGGTCCGACCCTCCAAAGGGCGCCAATCGTCCAGCGGTCGTGGATCGGGGACCGGATCGGCTGGGTGCGAAACGGCACGCGCGACGGGAACTGGGAAACGGAGGATCCGCCCGGGGCGTACCATGTGTTGAACGGCCTGTCGATGGACGACATGGTCCGGGTGCTGCGGGCACTGACGTCGGCCGAGCGGGCGAAGCTGGCCGCCAACCTTGAGGAAAACGGTGGTCGTTCCGACCGTTCCCGGATCCACCTCGCGATCACCAACGCCTCGACCTCAACGGCCGACCCGGCTTTCCGGGAGCTCAGCGAAAACCTGCACTGGGCGATCCGCAGCGGCAACTTCACCAGCCCGCCGAACGGCGCGTTCAACATTCTTGCGGCGGCGACCGCGGCCCAGCAGTCCCGTCTGGCCGCGGCACTGAACCGCGACGCTCTTGATGCTCTGATTGACCGCCGGGACGAGGCGGCGGCCGTTCCCGGTGCGCCGGGTGCGCTGACGGTCATCGAACGCAGACGTGGAACCCTGGGGTCGACAAGTCGTGAACAGCGCCTGACGGACCTCATCGACGGCGGAGCCTGGGCGCAGTTTTTCGCCGAATTCAACGGGATGCAGGAGTTCGACCAGCTGCGGTTCCTGCGTGGTCATTCGGGTGCCATCCCTCCGATCCGTGACAATATCCGGAGGGCGGACGGGATCGGTGACCCCGTCCGGATTCTCTACCTGCTGGAAAGGGCCACGACGCCCGCGTTGAGAGCCCTGTATGTCGACGCAATGGTTAGCAGGTACTCCTGGCAGCCCAAATACCGGGTAGCTCACCCGGCGGACCTCTCGAACATCATCCGGTTCAGTGATCTGGCGGACGTCGAGCTGGATATCAGCACAATCGGCGACAACCAGATGGGTGCGCAGGAGGCCGACAGGCAGTTCCGCGAGGCGGTACCGGGGCCCGGCGGCTTTCTGTGGCCCGAGGTCCGCAACCGCAGCACGCTACCGGTCCTGTGGCAGGTCAAGCAGCTGGTCCGGGAACAGCAGTGGACGCTGCTGGGGGACGAGGTCCTGCAGCAGGGAATCTTCGTCGTCCAGTACCTGATGGATGTCGTTCTTCCCGTCGCGCACACTTCGGCGATCCAGTCGCTCGGGGCACTGCGGGGGGCATCGCTCAGCGGTCGCTGGATGCAGGGTTCGCAGGTTGTCCGAGGTAAGACTGCGGGTGGGACAGTGCCGCCCGCGCCGCCGACCGCTCCCAGGACTCCAACGATCTGGGGCCAAGGCAATGCAATTCAGGGCAGGGGTGCAGAAGCCGCCTTGAAGTCCGTTACGCCTGGTACTCATTTCTACGGCAACTTCGACCGGTTCGACCGCGCTGTCTATTCATCCCGTGGGCCGAGCGCGCCCGCACTGGAGGTCGGCCAGCTCAAGTCGATCGACACGGCGAGAAAATCGTACCAGGGCGCGGGGTTGAACAGAGTCATCGAGAATGCGGCGGGTGACATCGCCGGGGTTGGCGAGAGTACCTGGGAAAAAGGAGGCCACACCATGACCATCGGACCACAGACCCGGCGGGTAGTGGACGTTGCGATCCCGGACACCCCCTTGACAGCGGCGCAGGAAGCGGCAATCGCCGAGGCGGTGGCTGGTTCGGCGAGCATGGGGGTCGAGGTACGCATTTATCGAGTCCCCTGACCTCGCTGACGCGGATTTCCACGCCGCTGCCACGCCGGCATCACGTCTTCCCCCGCGACCACCCTCGCACATCGAGTTTGCGTCGCGCATCCCTGAAGGATGGGGCCGGTCACGACGGTGCGCGGATTGTTTCCACTGCTTCTGGGCATGCAGGAGTTGGCAGGGGCGGGGGCCGACGGGGCTGTCCGCCGTCGGGCGCTGGACCTGCTCACATCGATGGATGACGACCCGACAGGTCTCGATGCGTTGCTCGCTGGGATCGACCCCGGCGACGATACAGAGTTCGCGCGGTTACTGGAGCGGGCGAGGATCGAACTGGAATACTAAGAGCGACCGGCGCGCCATCTGTAGCAGGCGCCGTACTGACACCATTCCATTCCAGCTCGGGTACCGGCCGGGGATCAGGCAAGATCACGGCTGTTGATTAAATGACTACAGATGCTTGCCCGAACAGGCACCGACCGATCTGAACGCTGTGATCGACGCGGATTTGTTGTTGTGTACGCTTTTCGGCCCGCTGGGCGTACACAGCAACAAACTAACGCCGATCATGCAATGGTAGGCGCATGGTCGCCGTTCGGCGGAGCTGCGCCACGCTTCAGCGGGTCACCCATGGTAATTTAATCGGCGATCAGTCTTCGCCGTCTGTCGCGGTGAGCAGGCCTTCGTAGGTGCGGCAGCGTGGCGGGTGGGCGGCGAGCCGATTCTCGCTGAGCCGGCGTGGCTGATTGGTTGCGCTACGAGGCGGGAAGGTGCATAGTGATCCAGGAACGGAGTCGCTGCACGATCATCGGATGGGTCTCGAGTGTTTCGATGCGGTCGCGGAGAATTTCCGGATCGACGGGTCGTTCGTGAACCAGGGCGTCGGCGAACGCGAAGTCCTTCGTTCGTCCGGCTACCAGCTTGGACACCACGCAGTCATGGGGGTCCAGGCAGTGTCCTCGTCCTGGTGCTGTATTCGGCGTTTCCACGATAATTATGCGTTCACGCCATCCTTCGGGCAGTACGGCGGTCGAGACGCTGACGCCCTGGGCGTAGTAGCCGAATGTTTCATGAAAGGGTGAAAGTTCGCCGATCGCACCGTCGACCAGATCCGCCTTCGTTTCGTCGACATCGTCGAAGAAGGCGATGTCGACCTCGATCGAGGCTGTCGATTCTTCTGGCAGTCAGTCCTCGGGAATGGCCCCGAGAACCGACTGGCTGCCGATGACGAGAATCTCTGGATCAGCGGCGATGCTTGACGCCGTCCTGAGTACGTGCTCGAGTTGTTCGCGTCTCACGCGGTGCGCTCGCGGTGCCACCAGGAACGGAATGCGGCCAGGGCCGCCTGTCGCTCCTGCTCGGACAGCACATCGGCGAACGGCGAGTTCTGCCGAAGCTCGACAGCCTGTGGCGACCGCGACACCAGTACGTCGAAGACGGCCTCGGTCCCCGCGTCCAGCGCTGCCTGCCACTGGCCGAGCCAGCGTGCCGCCATGCCGGTCGGATGCACCCGCTGCAGTTTTTCCAGGTTCGCTCGTGCTTTGTTCAAGGTCCCGTCGGGGTCGAGCGCCAATCGGCCCGCCACTGCGCGGTGCAACCACAACCCGCGTGCCTGGTCACGGGTCAGCGTGCCGCCGGCGAAGGCCTCGACGTCGGCACGGCGAAGTCGCCGATGGCTGCCCACCGTCTCGAACGGCACCATCCCGCGTCGACATAGATCAACCACGTGTTGACGGGACGTGCCCAACAGCATCGCGGCCTGCCCTGTGGTCAGCCATGCCTGGCCGACCGTCACCATGTTCACGAGCACCATGATCTCCACTATCCCCAAAAAACACAAACTGATCGCGGCGGTCACGGCCCAGAGCGGCAGGATTTTCGACCCGCCCACACCGTGATCGGCACGAGTTTGTTGGTAGGTACGCTTTTCGGCCCGCTGGGCGTACACAGCAACAAACAAACGCCGATCTTGCAATATAGATGATCATAAAATGGCGGTGATCGTGTAATGGTAGGCGTTCGGGGTAGGCGTTCAACGTGCTCTCAGGAGCATGTTCCACAGGGTCAGGCCAGGGCCGAAGGCCATCGCCACCACGGGGTCCCCGGGGCGCAGCTGCGCGTTCCGCCGAAGCTGCTGGAGAACCAGGGGCACCGTCGCCGACGAACAGTTGCCGTGGGTGTCGAGGATCTCGTGGCTCGCGGCGGTCTGGTCGGCCCGTAATCCGAGTTTCTCCGCCACCACGTTCACGATGCGCGGTCCGCCGGGGTGTATCGCCCACCCGGCGACGTCGTCGACGTCAAGTCCGTGCCGGCCCAGGAGCGCCCTGGTCGCCTTCTCGACATGCAGTGCCAGGACGTCGGGCACCTTTGCCGACAGGCCCATCCGGAAGCCGTGGTCGGTGACCGTCCAGGTCATCAGGGACGCCGATGACGGGTCGGTGACGGACTCGGTGTCGATGACCTCCAGGCCTCCGTTGACATCCCCTCCGCTGACATCCGGTTCCAGGACCACGGCGCAGGCCGCGTCCCCGAACAGCGCGTGCGCGACGATCTGCTCGACATCGCGCTCAGCCCCGGGACCGAACGGCTGTACGTGCAGCGACGGCAGCTCGACGCACAGGACCACCGCGGGTCGTCCCCGCGCACGCACGTAGTCGGTGGCCGTCGACAGCGCCGGCAGCGCCGCGTAGCAGCCCATGTGGCCGATGAAGAGCCGCTGGGTGGTGGGCGGCATCCCCAGCTCGGCGGCCAGCGCGATGTCGAGGCCAGGGGTTGCATAGCCGGTGCACGAGACGACGACGAACAGTCCGACGTCGGCGGGATGCAGGCCGGCGTTGGTGAGCGCGTTGCGCACCGCCTCCCGGCCCAGCGGATGGGCCGCGCTGACATACCGGCGCATCCGGGTGCCGGTGGTCCATTCGCTTGCGTCCTCGACCCGGGGATCCACCACACCGTGACGGGTGCTCACGCCGCAACCGAGAAAAATCCGCTGGGCGGTCCGATTGTCATTGTAACGGTGAGCGAACACTTCGTCCCACAGTGCCTGCTGGCCCATCGGCGGCGGGAACGCGGCACCCTGCCCGGTCAGCACCGCCGTGTGCATCCGGTTGGTGGTCGTGATTTTCGGTACGGGGTGCGGCCGTTGTCGAGGTGGCCGGGCCGTTCGAAGGAGCTGCGCTGACGGTTCCGGCCCGATGATGGTGCCCGGGTTCGTTCGTGTCTGGCTGGACATCCGGCTTTACCCCTCCGTACACCGAGCACAAGGTAGAGGTTCTACGTGTCCTTTTCATAATGAGTATCGGCCGTCGGATGACGTTCGCTTGTTGGCGATTTCGTTGTGTCTGATACAAGTCACCGTCCGGCATCGATTTCAGTCGGGCCGGGGCTTGACATTCGAACCGGTTGCGACCGGTAGGTGGTTCCGGGCTGTTGCGCTGGAAGCCGGTGTTTTCAGACCAGGTTGGGTCCGGCCGCCACCAGCAGCCCCACATCGGCGAGCGCGACCGCGAGGATGACGCGAAAAGCCCCACGTCCGACCGGTGGTGGATTCCCCCGGTTGGATTCGTTCACCAGGACCGCGACGACGGCGACACCGGTCACGGCGAGCCCCGCGATCGCCGTCGGACCGACCGATCCCGGGCCGAAAGCGATCACCACGGACGCGGCCGCGAGCAGTGTCACGGCCAGCCACAACGACCAGCGCGCCCCGACCCGGTGCGGCACACCGCGCACGCCGGCACGCAGGTCGTCGTCGAGGTCGGGCAGAACGTTGGCGAAGTGCCCCCCGCAGCCCAGCAGGGCGCCGGCCAGTAGCAGCCACCAGGCAGGCAGGGGATGGCCGGGTAGGCCCAGGACGATGAAGGCGGGCAGCAGCGCATAGGCGACGGCGAACGGGAGCAGCGACGCGGCCGTGCCCTTCACCCCCATGTTGTACAGCCAGGCCAGCGCGACCGCGATCAGGTGCGCGGTGGCCGCCCGCCACCCGGACAGCAGGGACAGGGGTACGCACGCCGCCAGGGTGACCACCGCGGCGAGGCCCACCGTCCGGGCAGGCAGGGCGCCGAGCGCCACCGGTTTGTCGTCCCGCCCGCTGGATGCGTCCCGGACCCGGTCGAAGTAGTCGTTGCTCCACCCGACCGAGAGCTGGCCGGTCCCCACGGCGAGGGCTACCGCGACGACACCGGCCACCGACCGTCCGCTGGAGGCCGCGAGCGCGGTGGCGATCAGCGTGACCGCCGCGGACGGCTCGGGATGGCTGGTGCGTGCGAGGTCGCCCGCGAGGTCGCGGACGACGGCGTGACTCATCGCGTTACTCATGATGACGAGGTCTTTTTTCTCATCGACAGCGGGCCCCGCCGAGTGGACACCTTGGGATCGAGACGTCGTAGTAACAGGGCGCAGGCACCCACCGCCAGACACCCGACGCCGACACCCGCCACGATGTCGGTGATGTAGACGTGACCGGCATGCACCCACAGCGGATCGACCGGGCCCCGGGAGAAGGGGGCGTCGCCGAGTTTCACCACGTCATTGAGGTCGGCCGAGGATGCGATCGCCGCGTAGCCCCAGCGGGCCGGCATGAGATAGCTGAGCTGTTGCAGACCCAGTTTGCCTTCCAGCGGGACGAGCCCGCCGCTGAAAACGACCTGCGACATGGTGGTCATCACCAGCAGCGGCATGGTCTTGTCCGCATTGTCGACCCAGGCGGAAATCGCCAGGCCGAGCATTGCCGACGATATCGAGATCATGGTCACCGCCAGGATGACCTCCAGCATGGGCACGCTGAGTGCGACCGCCTGGCGCGGTGTGCGGTTGGTCATTCCGATCATCGTGAAGACGATGCTCTGCAGCGTGGTGATGATGACGAGGACGACGACCTTCGACCCGAGGTAGGCCGTGATCGAGAGGCCGATGGCCCGCTCTCGCCGGTAGATCGCCTTCTCCTTGACGATCTCCCGGATCGAGTTCGCCATTCCCATGAAGCACGCGCAGAGCACGACCACGAGGAGCAGCATCTGCGCATCGACGTTCGGTATGCCGTTGGGCAGCGGGTCCAGGCGGTGCGGCGCCGGTCCGACCCGGGGGAGTATGCCCAGCAGGAACGGAAATGCCACGATCAGCCAGAGGTAGGAGCGGTCCGAGGTGATGACGCTCAGCTGGCGGCGGCTCAGCGTCGCTATCTGTGAGAAAAGGGACTGTTGCCGTGCGCTTGGCAGCGCCGTCGGTATCGGGCGCGCGGGCGGTGCCGTGACGGACGCCGGGACGAAGTACTCGGAGTTCCGGAACCGATCCGCCAGCTCGATAGGTGAGGCGGATTCCAACATCTGGAAGACGTCCGGCCACGAGTTCTTCCCGAGGAAGGTGAGGGCGCTTTTCGGCGGGCCGAAATAAGCGGTACGCCCGCCCTTGGCAAGCACAAGAATATAGTCACAGATATCGAGCTGTGCAACACTGTGGGTCACCACCACGATGGTCCGACCACCGTCGGCCAGCGTCCGCAGTGCGCCCATCACGTTCTGGTCCATGCCGGGGTCGAGGCCGGAGGTGGGCTCGTCCAGGAACAGCAGCGTCGGTCTGGTCAGCAGTTCCAGCGCCACGCTGGTGCGTTTGCGTTGCCCACCGGACAGGTTCTGCACAGCGACATCCGCGCGCTGGTCGAGCCCCAGTTCGCGGAGAACCTCGTCGACGCGTTCCCGGCGCTCGTCCTTTGTGGTGTCCGGAGGGAAGCGTAGCCGCGCGCCGTATTCCAGCGCCTTGCGGACCGTCAGCGTGGTGTGGAGAAGGTCATCCTGCGGGACATGCCCGATTCGCCGGCGTAGTTCGCTGTATTCGGCGTACATGTCCCGGCCGGCATAGCGGACGGTGCCGTCGTCGGCCGGTCGGAAACCAGTCAGCGCGTTCAGCAGGGTCGACTTGCCCGAGCCGCTGGGGCCGATGACGGCCAGCAATGCCCGCCCAGGTAGTCGGAAGCTCACGTCATGCATGATCTGCATGTCCTTGACGAAGACGTTGAGGCCGTCAGCCTCGAAGGTGACGTCCCCGGAGTCGAGATATTCGACCAGCGTGTCGCCTTCGAGCTGGAAAAGATGATGGCCGACGGCGATGATGTCGCGTTGGGCGACGGCCTCCCGGCTGATCTTCCTGCCGTTGAGGAATGTCCCGTTTGCCGAGTCGAGATCGACGACATGTACGCCGCTCTGGCCGACGAAAATCTCGGCATGGCGTCGGGAGGCGAGCAGGTCGGCCACGACGATGTCGTTGTCCCGGGACCGCCCCATCGACATCGTCCCCCGCCGGAGCGGGTAGGTGTTGCGCCGGCCGTGTTCGCGTTCCAGCCTCGTTATACCGTTGGCCGCGGTGGTGGCCGTGGCAGTGGCGGCGGCGGCGACCGCCTGCCGGTCGCGTTCGTACTCGGGGCTGCCGCGCCAGACCGTGGACATCTCCGAGCGCGGATCGAGCTCCGGCTGTTTCGGGATGTCCGCCACGACCGGCAGCATCACGAGCTCGGGGCCGTCGAGCGCGCCGAGCCGGAGTCGTACCTCGCCCCGCACGGTGATCTGCTGGACGCGTTCTCCGTCCACCCAGGTTCCGTACGAGCTGACGTCCTTCGCGGTCCATTCAGAATTGGTGCACGTAATTTCCACGTGGCGGCGCGAAACCTGGCGGTCTAACAGCACCAGGTCGGATCCCTTCCCCCGACCTACCACAAAAGGGCGATCACCTGTTATGATCACTTCCCCTATACTGCTGACGATTCTCAGCGGCGTTGACACGCTGTTCCCCCTTCGACCGTGCGCCGCGACTCCGTGCGGGCGTGTCCGCACCGTCCTGGCCAGATGCCCACTACCTGATATGGCTATTATGATTCTACCCGTATGACCGGAATGCGGCCGATCGACGAGATTCGCACGGTGTCCAGCATGGCACGCGATGGTCAGCATGGCACAGTGCGGCAGTCCGCCTGTCGGTTACGGTGAAGTCCGCGGTCGGTCGGCCGGTCGGTCGGCCGGTCGGTCGTGCGATGTCATCCCCGGTGAGCAGGCCTTCGCAGGTGCGGCGCAGCGTCGCTGCGGCGCGGCGCAGCGGACGGGAGGCGAGCCGGTTCTCGCTGAGCCGGCGGTAGCGGTCGAGAGTAGTGAGCAACGCGGCTCGGATGTCGTCGGCGGGGGTATCCGGTGGCAGGCCGAGCCGGGCGGTCACCTCGCCGCCCGCAGCGCCCAGCAGCAGCTCGATCGCCTCCCGCTGGTCGTCGTCCACGTCGACCTCGCCCAGACGCAGATCACCGAACAGTTTCAGTTCGGCCAGCGCGTGGGCGCCCGCTTCAAGGCGTTCCCGGCGGGTCCGTAATGTGTCTGCCGACGGGATCGGGTGGGCGTCGAGCACGGCGTCCAGGCGGCGCAGCGCGGTCTGGGCCTTGAGGACGTCGGCCCGGTCGGTGAACTGACGCTCCAGTAGTGCCCGCAGTTCGGGCAGACCGCTGCGGTGCGCAAGCTCGGTGACCAGCCCGGTCGCGTCGGTGACCAGCCCCGGCCGGATCAGCGCAACGGCGAGCTGGACCCCGGCGAGCCCGAGCCGGCCCAGCAGCATGGACCGATCATCGAGCGCCGCCTCGATCCGCGGGTTCGCCGCGCGGAAGCGGTCCACCGACAGCAGCAGGGGGACACCGTCCACCGTCGGCTGGCCGGCGACGGACGCCAGGGCCGCGAACTCGCGGTCACCGAGCCACGTGCCGCACTGGGCGAGCAGACCCGCCACCGGCACGACCGTCTGTACCAGCGCCCGGACCCGGGGGTCGCGGCCCATGCCCGCGGTGACCTGGTGCGCGAGGTCGATTGATGCGGCGTTGCCAGGCGCTATCTCATCCGCCCGGGACAGCACACCGATCGCGTGCGCCGGGGCGGTGTCGCGCAGCCCGGTCTGGCGGAAGGACTCCAGGAAGCTCACGTCCGCGGCGTGCAGATGCCGCATCAGGTAGATCACGGCGTCCGCCCCACCGTGGTACCCGGCGTCCTCGGCTGCCTCGCCGGACGGTACGAGAAATGCGTGACTTCGGCGTGACACCTCGGTTGACAGTGATGCGATACCCGGGGTGTCGATGAGCGTGAGGTGGCGCAGTTGCGCGCTCGGCAGCGCCACCCGCAGTCGTTCGACGTCCTCGGCGGCGTACGGCCCCAGGTCGATCCGGGCGCCGCCCGGCCCTCGGTGCAGCCCGACCTCCACCGTGGTGGCGGCACCGCTGTTGCCCGGCCGGCGTTCAGGCCACAGGTCCGCCCGGGCCGCGTGCCGGGGACCATGGTGGTACCAGGTCACCACCCGGGTGCACTCGCCGGCGTCGGTAGCCGCGATCTGTTCGCCGACCAGAGCGTTGAGCAGGGTGGACTTCCCCGCCTTGACCCGGCCGGCGATGGCGACCCGTAACGGACCGTCCAGGGACCGCAGCTCTCGGCGCAGGACGGGTTCGGCCGGGCTGCCCCGGTACGCCTCGGCGGCATCGGTCAACAGCGCCTGGACATCCGAGCGCAGGGTCACCGGCGCTGCCCTGCCAGGAGCTCCAGGCGGTTGATCTCCGTGTTGAGCTCGGCGAGTCGCCGTTGGCTGCGGACATCGGTCGCCTTGATCTCAAGGGCGGCCGATTCGAGGTTGCGTCCGGCCGATGTTCTGAGCTCGGCCGCGCGTTCGGTGAAGACGTTTCCCAGCTGAAAATAGATGTCCTGCTGGGCGCGCCGGGAGTCCGTGTGCGCCAGCTGCCAGGCTTTCTGGAGGTAGTCTTCCCCCGCGCCTTTCGCCTGCGCCCGATGGGTTGAAAGCTGATTCTCCCGGGACGTACGCAGCGTACGTTTCGCGACCACGAACATGACCGCCCCGCCGACCGGTGCCACGATCGGGGCGAGCGAGAGCCCCGCGAGTGCGCCGAATGCTGCGAGCAGGTGGATGGGCATCATGCCGATCGCGCCGCTGCGCAGGGCCTGAGTCCAGCGCGCCCCGCGCCCGTCGGTGCGGAATTGCGGGTCTGTGCCCTCAGCCGCCGGCCGTCCCGACGTCGGCGAGGCCAGCGAGGCCAGCGAGGCCAGGGACGTCATCGCGGGGATCTCGGGTAGGGCGCTGGTGGCTGCCTCGTCGGTGTGAAAGACGCTGACAACCTGCTCGGCCAGCGCGGCAGCTTCAGCTCTCAGCATCGTGCGGTGCGCCATGAGCTCGCGGTTGGCCTGTTCGCACAGCCAGGCGCGCAGTTCGTCCCAGCCCTGCACCAGGTCAGCACTGGTCGCCACGCGTTTCCTGAACTCGCCGGTGACGGCCTGCAGCCGCTGATTGAGGTCGTCGTCCACCCGTCGTTCCAGCTGGGTGTTGCCGTCCCGGAGAATCCGCTGCCACCTCGCCGCCGCCGTGGTCATCGTGTGGGCGCGTGCCTGCGCCGCCTCCAGCCGGAGCCGCAGGGTATTTCTGACGGCCGGATCGGCACGCGCGGCCCGTTCCACCACCAACTCAGCCATGATCTGGGCGAGGGCGTCGCGCGCTGCCTCATCCGCGTCACGCCGCGCCCGCGCCCGACACTGCTCGACGAGCTCGGAGCGGATGTGGACGGCGAACGCCGGATAGCCCGATTCTGCGTCGACCTCGGGCGCATCGGCGCGCAGGCCGTGGTCGCGCAGCGGCGCGGACAGCGGAAATACCGGTGCCGCGATCCCGACCCGGTGTAGATGCCCGCGGTCGAGGTCGAGAATGCGTCGCCATTCGGGGTAGAAGTCAATCTTGGTCAGGGCGCAGACGACGACCGGACAGTGCTGTGCCGCCCCGCGCAGGAAAGCCAGCTCCGGCTCGGTGTACTCCTGGCTGGCGTCCGAGACGAACACGACCGCGTCGGCATCGGAGACGGCTCGCAGGGTCGCGGCAGCGCGAGCGTCGGTGAGGCCGCCGTTCACCCCGGGCGTGTCGACGATTATCAGTCCGGACGCCAGAAGTTCATTCGGGACGCCGATCTCCACGCCGCAACCGGCCGACTGGTCGATCACGGTTTCCGTGCGGGCGGGCGCGTGCTGGATCATTGTGGGCATCATGGTCGCCCCGATCGGGTCGACTGCGCAGACCTGCAGGTTCAGCAGCGCATTGACCAGCGAGCTCTTTCCCTTCTTGAACTCACCGACCACCACCACCTGGCATGACGTCGCGGTCAGCCGCGTGCGTTCCCGGGCCAGCCGGGCCTGTAGGTCGGCGCGCCGGTGTCGGCCGGCCTCGCGAATGACCGCGTCCAGCAGGGACGTGTCCAGCAGCGACGCCTCCGGGGGGTCGGCTGCGACGGCGCTCACAGGCACTTCACTGTCATCTCATAGATCTCCGTCCGGTACGTGCGAGCCACGCCTGACCTGCATCTTGAGTCAGTCTTGAGTGCCGATTGAGTGCCGATTGAGTACAACGTGAGTGCGCCTTCGCGCAATGAGTTTTTCTTGAGAGCGATGTGAGATACCTGGTCCTGCCGGTCACGCGAAGCATCAGGGGGATAGCCATGAGCCGACCGATACACGTCCTGCTCCATGCCAGTGACCCGATCACCCGGGCTGGTCTTGCTGCGCAGCTTGCGGGCTGTCCGGATGTCGATCTCATTGACGCGGGCCCGGGCCCCGCCGCCGGCCTGCCGGCGTCCTGCGGCGGGGACACGACGGTCGATGTCGCGCTGGTCGATGTCGCGCTGGTCAGCGTCGACACCGTTGACAAGCGGACGTTCGACCTCATCCGCGGTCTGTATCAGGCCGGAACGCCGGTGGTCCTCATCGTGACCGATCTGGATTTCGCCGATGTGACGGCCGTGGTGGAAGCGGGTATCACGGCGCTGATCCGGCGCGCCGGCGCCACCCCGGATCAGGTGCTGGCCGCGATTCGCGGGGCGGCCAGCGGCGAGGGTTTCCTGCCGCCCGACCTCCTCGGCGGGCTGCTCAGCCAGGTGCGCCACGTCCAGTGCCAGGTGCTCACGCCACGTGGTCTCACCCTGTCGGGCATCTCCGAACGGGAGCGGGACGTGCTCCGGTTGGTCAGCGAGGGGTGCGACACCCGCGAGATCGGTCGGCAGCTCTGCTACTCCGAACGCACCGTCAAGAACGTCCTCCAGGACGTCACCCGCCGGTACGGCCTGCGTAACCGGTCCCACGCGGTCGCCTACGCGCTACGACAGGGTCTGCTCTGACCGGACGCTCTTACAGGGCCGGCAGGTGCGAGCCGCCATCGTCGGCGAGGTCCGCTCCGGTGCCCGTACTCGGGTGACCGCCCAGATGGCTGTCGTCGGGATGGGCACCCACGTGACCGCTCGACAGCGCGCCAATGCTCGACGTGCCCGGTCCAGCGAGCAGACCGTGCACATCGGACGGGTCGAGGAGGTTGAGGTGCGCGTGGTACTCCGCCCCGTCGGTCACCCCGTCACCGTCGGTGTCTGCGTTATCGGGTGAGCTGCCGAGGATGCGTTCCAGAGCGTCGGTGAGGCCGTCTGCGTCGGTGTCGCTGTCGGTGTCAGTGCGGGTTGTGGCGGTGGAAGCGGCGCCGATCGCGCCGTCGAGCCGGCCGGTGTGGGCCGTGTCCGGATCGCTCGGGTTCGTTCCCAGCGCCAGCTCGATGGAATCCGGTACGCCGTCGGAGTCGGTGTCCGCGGACAACGGATTGGTGTGCAGGTGCAGTATTTCGTAGGCATCTGACAGACCGTCATCGTCGGAGTCGGTCCGGGTGGGGTCCGTCCCGAGGTGCCGTTCGAGTGCATCGGTGAGGCCGTCGGCATCGGTGTCGGTCCCGTCGGCCGCCGCCACTGAGCCAGCCGCGTCGGTTCTGGACGGTGTGTCGCTGCCCGGCACTGCGGAGATGCCGGGTATCAGCGCCGCGCGGGTCATCCAGCGTCCGGCGTCGTTGAACACCCCCACGCCGTCCCGAGGGTTGCGCGCCTCAATGGTGCGACCGTCCCCCAGACTGATCGCGACATGTGCTGTGGCCGGTTCCCCGCTGCCGCGGCCCGCGTCGTCGGAGAACTGGAACAGCAGTGCGCCGGGGGTATGCAGCGCCTGCTCGACGGAGATCTCCATGCCTTCGCCGCGCAGGCTTGAATACTGCGCCCACGCGCCGTCGGGGATGTCGTGGCCGGCCTGGTGAGCAGCCCACTGCGTCAGCTCGGAGCAGTCGAACGTGGTCGGGTCGGGGTCGTCGAGGTTCACTTCGGCGCCGAAGACGTAGTGGTCGCCGGACTGCCGAAGCGCCGCGTCCAGGAACCGGCGGGTCGTGTCGGAGCCCGCTGCGGTCTCGCCGTTCACATGCGCGTGGCCGCCGGCATCCGCGGGTCCGTGCGTGCCACCGGGACCGTCGCCGGCGGCGAGCGGGTGGCCGTAGCCCGGGGTCCCCGTCCACGAGCCCAGGCCGGAACCGTCGCCGGCTTCGACCGACGCGTGCTGGGCGTGCGTCTTGAAGTCGAGGTATCTGGCGTTCGCGCCGTGGTGGGTCGACGTCCAGGGTGAGACGTCCCGGCCCTGCCGCGACACCTCATAGGCGAGCTGGGCGTTGATCTTCGGGTCGTACAGGTCGCGGTCCCGCCACTGTGGATGGGCGTTGAGGTTGATCTGCCACAGCCCGCGGGAGTCCTCACCGTGGGAGTTGTGGGAACTGCTGTTGCCGCCGGACTCCGCCAACGCGACGGCGGTCATCGTCGTCGCCTGGTCGGGGGAGAACCCCGCGCCCCGGGCGAAGCCGTAGATCTGCGTCGGATTGTAGATCGCCACGGCATCGACGGTACGCGCGTGGTGACGATTGTGGAACAGCCTGATGTACCGGCAATCCGTGCCGGCACGCGTGCCCGATGAGGCAGCCGGAGGGCGCGGTTGGCTCCTTGTCCTGACGTCCGCGGTGAGAGACGGTGACGGAGATGATCCATGACGTTGACGCGACGCTGGCCGCCTTGCTGACCGCGGAGGCCCTGCCCGCAGGCGAGGCCGAGGTGGTCTTCGACGCGCCGACCCGGGACTGGGCGAGCCGCCTCAACGGCCCGTGCGTGGACGTCTTCCTCTACGACATCCGTGAGGACGTCGGGCGCCGGGAGATCGCGGCCGAGCCGGTCCGCAACACCGAGGGGCGTGTTGTCGCCCGCCGGCCGCCGCCACGGCGGTTCCGGCTGTCCTACCTGCTCACCGCGTGGACCCGGCGCCCCGAGGACGAACACCGGCTGCTGTCCCAACTGCTGGGCGCGCTGCTGCGCCACGACCGGGTACCCACCGGGCATCTGCGTGGCCAGCTGTCCGCCCAGCCGTTGCCCGTACTGTTGCAGCTTGCCCTGCCGCCCGGCGCAGACCGGGGCATCGCCGACGTCTGGAACGCCCTCGGCGGCGAGCTGAAACCATCCCTCGATCTCGTGGTGGTGGCACCGTTCGACCCGGCACCGGTGGTCCCAATCGGCCCGCCGGTGTTGGAGAAGCCGTACCTGGATGTCCGCCGTTCCCCGGTGGATCCGCGTGCGCAACGGGCCCCCGACGCGGCCGATCCAGCTGGGCTTCCAGCTGCGGGCGTCCGTTCGCCTGGCACGGGTAACGGCAGGGCCGCTCGGATCGCGGAGCTGTAGGCGGTGCTGTCCCCATCCCGATCCCCGTCCCTGGCTGATCTGATCGGACGGCTGGCCGCGGTCGAGGAACGGGTGCGCGCCGCGGTAGCGGCTCGGCGCGCGGTGGACCCCGAACCAGACGATGCGTTCCGCGGTCTTTACCTGAGCGACGAGCAGGCCGACCGCCTGCTCGAGCCCGGCTATCCGGGACGGCTACGAGCGTCGTCCAACGAGGGGATGTCGCCGGCGGACGCCGACGGCGCGCGTGCGGACCGGTTGGAGCGCGATGCGCCCGAGGCTGCCGGTGAGGAACTGCGGTTGCCGACGCTTGCCCGCCGATGTGGGCTGACCGGCCTGGACGTCGACATCCTGCTGGTCGCCCTCGCTCCGGATCTCGAGTCCCGGTTCGAGAAGCTTTACGGCTACCTGCACGACGACGTGAGCCGGCGGCGGGCCAGCCCGGGTCTGGCCCTGGAACTGGGTGGGCGTTCGCCGCTGGACGCCGCCGCGCGGGCGCGCTGCGGGCGCAACGGGGCGCTGGTGGCCGCCGGGCTGCTCGTCGTCGAGGACGCAGACCGTCCGTTTCTGACCCGGTCGCTGCGGGTGCCAGACCGGGTGGCGGCGTTCCTGCTGGGTGACGACGGGCCCGAACCCGGGCTTGGCGCCGTACTCGTCGACCCGCCCGATGTGGGCGGCGCCATCGTCGACAGACTGGCCCGCGCGCTCACCGCCGGGGTGTCCCTTACCTACCTGCGCCAGCTCCCGGGAGGCGACGCGCTCACGGTCGCCGCGTCGGCCTGCCGCCGGGCGGGGCTGGCGGTGCTAGCGGCCCAGCTCGGCGCCGCCTCGACCACCACCGACGGACCGGACCCGGCGGTCCTGGCCGAGGCGGTCCGGGAGGCCCGGTTGCGCGGCGCCGTGCTGGTCGCCGGGCCCCTCGACGCCCAGTCCGCCGCCGCGGTGGCCGGCCTGGTCACGTCCGTTCAAGGCACGTCAAAGTTCTCGCCGCAGATCGTGCTGTTCGGACGCGGCGGGTGGGAGCCGGAAACGCCCGGCCCCGCACCTCTGAGCTGCGACGTTGAACCGCTGCCAGCCGCCGAACAGGCGGCGCTGTGGTCGGCCGAGCTGGGCGGGTCAACCCAGGCCGGCGAGCTGGCCGCGTTCCGCCTCACCCCCCGGCAGGTACGCCGAACGGTTGCCGCAGCCCGTGCCCTGGCCGCCGCAGGCACCGGCCGCGAGATCAGCCGCGAGATCAGCCGCGAAATCGGCATTGACATCAGAACCGAGCATCTCGTGGCCGCGGCCCGGGCGCAGAACGCCACCGGTCTGGAACGGCTCGCGCGCCGGGTACAGCCATCGGTGACCTGGGACGACCTCGTGCTGCCCGCGCGGACGGGCATCGCGCTGCGTCACCTCGCGGGCCGCTCCGCCCATCGTGGCACCGTGCTCGACGACTGGGGTCTGCGCCGTGGCGGCGGCCGTGGGGAAGGCGTGACCTCGCTGTTCGCCGGGGAGTCCGGCACCGGCAAGACCATGGCGGCCGAGGTCGTCGCCGGCTCGCTGGGCGTCGACCTGTACGTCATCGACCTGTCGGTGGTCGTCGACAAGTACATCGGGGAGACCGAGAAGAACCTGGAAAGGATCTTCGTCGGCGCCGAGGGGCTCAACGCCGTGCTGTTCTTCGACGAGGCCGACGCCCTGTTCGGCAAGCGCTCGGAGGTGTCCGACGCCCGGGACCGCTATGCCAACGTCGAGGTGGCCTACCTGCTGCAGCGGATGGAGTCCTTCGACGGAACGGCCATCCTGGCCACGAACCTGGCGGCCAACCTGGACGAGGCGTTCCGGCGACGGCTGTCCGTGGTCGTCGAGTTCACCCGGCCGGAGGAGACCGAACGCCGCGAACTGTGGCGGCGGATGCTGCGCTGTGTCCCGCTGGCCGACGACGTCGACCTGGACTTCTGCGGGCGGGCGTTCACACTGGCCGGCGGGGACATCCGCAACGCGGTCGTCACCGCTGCCTACCTCGGGGCGGCGAACGGCCGGGTGGTCGACATGCGTGACCTGGTGACGGCGATCAGCCTGGAGTACCGCAAACTCGGTCGCCTCTGTCTCCCCGACGAGTTCGGTCCCTATGCGGACGTCCTGCACGCGCGTGATTAGCGTGGACCCTGCTTCTGCGAGAGCCTGTTTTGAATCTTGATTTCGGCTACTCTCCGTGTTGCCGGACTGGCCAGCGGGGTGCGGTTCGTCGGCGGGTGACGCGGCGGAGCATGGTGCGGATCATTGCCCAGTGGATGAACGTCTCGGAGATGGCGGGCTTTCTTTCGTGGTCGCGGGCGAGGCGACGGTGCGCGGTTATCCATGCGAGGGTGCGTTCGGCGACCCGTCGTTTCGGCGGGACCTCGAAGCGGTGCTGTCCCGGCCGTTTCCGGACGATCTCCACGGTGGTTTTCGTGATGTCGTGGGCCCAGGCGACGAACCGTCCGGCGAAGCCGCCGTCGGCGAACACCACGTGGGCTCGCCGGTGGGCGAGGTAGTGATCGGCCGGGATCGGCCGGGATCCGCCGGTCGCCGGCACGGTCCTGGACACTGGCGGGAACGACGAGGACGCAGAGCAGGAGCCCGAGGGTATCGGTGATGATGAACCGCTTGCGGCCGTCTTTCGATACCGGCGGCAGGAGCGGCTCCACCACCGCACACTCCGCATCCGTCAGGTCCGAGGGGAGCCATGAGCACGTGCCATGACCTGCCTCTACCAGACCCACCGCCACCGAAACCCAGCACCGCCAGACCACGCTCCGCACACACCAACAAGATCCAAAATAGGCACTTAACGATGTGAATCTGATGCTCCTACCACAACACCAGATTCACATCGTTCTCAAAGAGCGCCCGGCAACGGTACCGCGAGGATAGCGCCCGAGAACAGGCGCCGAGGCGCTGGGTGCCTGCCCTAATGGGCACCCACAGGAGGGGAGTTCAGGTGTCGATCAGGTAGCAGAGAATTCCCGCGGGCACCGCCCAAGGCCCGCTCTCCTCTTGGGTGTCCAGGACATTACGGGTAACCAATAGTCCGTCGTACCCGGACGCGCTGATGGTGGCGGTCGCACCTCGCCAGGTGCCCCCCTCGACGTACTTGCTCTCCACCGCCGTGCCGGCCAGTTGCTCGGCGACGAAGTCGATCTCATGACGGGACGAGGTACGCAGGTGGAACAGAAACAGGTCCTCGGCCCATCCGACACCGCGGGCATGGGCACAGCGCTGCAGGGCCAGGCCGGTCTGCATCTCAGCGAGCACGGTGAGGTCGATGTCGGATCGGGCGGGGTTGCGCAGGTGAGCCAGCCGCGCAACCAGTGGATCGATTGCGTACAGTTTGTCCTGGGCGCGTTCCCTGGCCGTCCAGGCACGTTCTGCCTTCTGCGGGCAGTGCCAGAGCAGGTAGGCGTCGCCGAGATAGCGGACGTGGCGAGCTACCACGTCGTGTTTGAGATCCAGGTCAGCACCGATCCTGCTCATGTTGGCGGGAGCCGCCATCGACCGCATGAGTCGTTCCACCAGGGCAGCGGTGCCGGTCTGGCTGAGCTGGGACGCCGAGAAAGCGTCGCGGAACACGACGTTGAAGACGTCGTCGATGAACCACGCCGGCACCGGTTCACCGGCGCGGGCCGCCGCCACGGCAATCGGGAATCCGCCGTACATCAGATAGGTCTCCCAGGCGAGCACCAGATCGTCCAGCCACGGCAACAGATCGGCGTATGTTCTACGGGCCGCCTCTCCCCGCAGGTGGGCGAGGTCGACAGCGGGAAGGTCCGGCAGGTGGGGTCGCAGCAGCCGCGCGAAGCTCCGGAACCCCAGCGGCAGCAGGGTGCGGTCGCCATGGTCGATGCGTCCGCGTCGGCCGGCGAGCACGCCTGCGGACGCGGTCAGGCCCGCCGCGTTCGACCCGGTCAACACCACGGTGGCCACCGCGAACTCGGGGTCGTTGTCCCGCAACCACTTGATCTGCGCCGCCCAGTCACCGGTCGTCCCGGTGATCTCATCGAACAACCACCACCGTGCCGTGCCAATCGGTACCGGTGGCAGCGCGGTGTTCTGGACGACCGTCCGCAGGTCCTCCGCCGACCACACGTCCGCCGCGATCCGCACGATCGCCTGCGGTGGCGTCCCGCGTCTGACCAGATCGACGATGGTCTGCTTCACGGCCACCGTCTTGCCCACCCGGCGAGGTCCCCGCAGCAGGTAGAGACCCCCGTCGACCAGCCCGTCCAGACATGGTGACCGGTACCCGAGGCCGGTGTCGCGCACGGCGCGCAGGTCCGGATCCGTCGCTGCCCACTCGACGGTCCGCCACCACGGATTCGTGCGGGCCAGCTCCTGGGCAACCTGCCCGATCTTCGTGCCCATACGGCCACTCTACATTCCTCCGCGTCGCACCCTGAGGAAATGCCAATTCTTCAGGGTGCCACGCGGAGGAATGTAGACGCTGCTTCGGTGACCTGGTCTCCGAGCGCCATTCCCCGGTTCAGGAGTCCATACCCGCCGGCACATCGCCGATGATCGTGATGTCGAGCCCACCGACCAGCTCGGGATCGGACAGCAGGTCGATCGCGACGATCTTCCCAGCGATGATCGTGAAGTTGAACACGACCCGCGGTGTTCCGCGCGGAGCCCACACGGCGCCCATGGCTCCGTCGATGAGAGCCGGTTGTGCGGCTCGGGCGCGCCCCGAGAACGTGTCGACCACGGCCGCCGCCCCGTGGACCTCCTCGGCCAGGGCTGGCGCACCCGCGGCCCGCCTGGCCGCGGCGGCCTGCACGGCGGCCAGGTCGGCGCGGAGCACGACGTCCGGGTCGAGAAGTGCGAGCAGCGCGTCGAAGTCGCCGTTGCGCGATGCGGCGAGGAAGGCCTCGACAACCGCACGCTGGCGGGTCAGATCCGTGGGGGTTGTGGGTGTGCCCTGTACCCGGCGACGCGCGCGGCTGGCCAGCTGCCGTGTCGCCGCCGGGGACCGCTCGACGATGGGAGCGATCTCGCTGAAGGGGACGGCGAACATGTCGTGCAGCACGAACGAGAGCCGTTCGGCGGGCACCAGCGTGTCGAGCACGACGAGCAGCGCGGAGCCCACCGAGTCGGCCAGGATCGCCTGGCGTTCGGGATCGATCCCGTCGACCGGGTCAGGTACGTGCTCGTCCAGCGGTTCCTCCCGCCGGGACCTGCGTGACTGCAGCATGTTCAGGCAGACCCGCGCGACGATCGTGGTCAGCCAGCCACGCAGGTTCGCCACGCCGCTGGTGTCGGAGCGGCTGAACCGCAGCCAGGCGTCCTGTACCGCGTCGTCGGCCTCGGCCTGCGAGCCGAGCATCCGGTAGGCCACCGCCCCCAGATGCGTGCGGCTTTCCTCGAAACGCTCTGCCAGCCACTGCTGTTCGTCCATCGGTCACATTCCTCCGTCGCGGCCTGTCATACCAGTGACCGACGAAACCCGCCTGATGTGACAGGCCTTGGAGGAGAGCAGCCATGGAACCACGGATGAAGAACCCAGCGATGATCATTCCCGGTGCGATGCAGGCCATCGGGGCCCTGAACGCGTCGATCGAGCAGAGCGGTGTGCCGGCGGCGACGCTCGCGCTGGTCCACCTGCGCGCGAGCCAGATCAACGGCTGCAGCTCCTGCGTGGACGGGGGGGCACGCAGCGCCAGGAAGGCGGGCGAGACCGACGAGCGGCTGTTCGCGGTGGCGGCCTGGCGGGCGGCGCCGTACTTCACCGATGCCGAACGTGCGGCGCTGGCGCTCACCGAGGCTGTCACGCGGCTCAGCGACCGGGCGGACCCGGTGCCGGACGAGCTCTGGGACGACGCCGCCCGGCACTTTGACGAGCAGGCGCTCGCGGCCCTGATCCTCTCGATCGCGACGACCAACGTGTTCAACCGCATCAACGTCGCCACCAGGCAGGTGGCGGGAGCCTGGGGCTGAGCGACATCGCTGGCGGCGCTGGTCCCCGCGCCGCCAGCCACCGCGACCGGCCAGTGGAAGCAGAACAGGAACTGATCTTCGTCCGGGGTCGCGACGCCGAGAACCTGATCTGCGATCGGGCGCAGGTCGGTGCCGCAGGTCGGTGCCGCAGGTCGGTGCCGCGGGGCGGCATCGGATAGGTGATCCGGCTGCCGTCGGGCGCCGGGAAATTGGTGTAGATCCCACTCCATCCGAGAAAGGCCACGCCGTCGAAGGTGCGGTGGTTGGCCTGCTGAACGGCGAGCAGGCAGCCGCCCATGGATTGGCTCATTCCAGCGACCTTCGTGACGTCGATCGGCGGGATATCCGACGCCAGCGTGCCGGCGCCGAGTCTCGCGACGATCTCCTCGACGGTGGCATGGTTGGCGGCCGCAAGGTTCTCATAGGTCAGTGCCAGGGGATCGTCGGGCCTGGCGCTGTCGCCGACGAACAAATGGTCACAGGCCACGAAGACGAAACCGGCGGCTGTGTGATACTCGGCTTGGCTGAAGTCAT
>NZ_CAUVXL010000086.1:0-4106 GCF_963555915.1 Protofrankia sp. Cas4 | reverse complement strand
CCAGGCACTGGCGTTGTTCGAGCGGGCGCTGGCGATCGCCGAGACGGTCTACGGCCCCGACCACCCCGACGTCGCCCGCGACCTGAACAACCAGGCGTTGGCGCTGGCCACCTTGGGGCGGGCCGCCGACGCGCTGCCGCTGTACGCACGGGCGCTGGCGATCCACGAGGCGGTCTACGGCCCCGACCACCCCGCCGTCGCCATCGACCTGAACAACCAGGCGGCGGCGCTGCAAGACCTGGGTCGGGCCGGGGAAGCGCTGCCGCTGTACGCACGGGCACTGGCGATCGCCGAGACGGTCTACGGCCCCGACCATCCGTCAGTCGTCCTGATCCGACGTAATCTGTCCGATCTTGACAAATAGATATGACGGTTTTCATCACTTGATCAAGATCGACTGTGCTGTCGGTAACCGCAGACGGTCTCATCATGGCGGGTGAGGGGTCGGGCTGCCCGGGGAGCGAAGCGACCGGATGCTGTCTCCCGGCTGCCCGCGGGCGTGCCCCTGCTCGTTTTTCGTATGCCGTTGGCGTGCCCGTGAGGTCTCCGCTGGTCGGGTAGTTACGCATCCCGAAACGCGCTCAGGCGTTCGGTGAACCGGACCGCGAAACAGGACCAACACCGCGAATCCGTGCCGCTCGGTACGGCATGGATTCGCCTATCCGGCGGCGGTCAGCCCGACCGGCATGCCCACGGGTCCCGGTTTGTCTGGCATACTTGCCATTCCTGATCTGGGTTATGCGCGGTGACGGGCCGGCGACGCACCCGGCGAGCATGGCGCGCCAGCGCCACGCGCAGCCGTCGCGCGGCGCGGCCCGTGCCGCGCCTTGATCCTAAACCGAGTAATTCGGCAGTGTGCCGGACATATGCACGGTGATTCCTCGGCTGATGTTGTCCTTGGGATCCTGACTGCTGACCGTCAGTCCGGATCCGAGGGTGTGTCAGGCTGCGGTGCCGGCAAGGGCGGTGCGGTCGATGCGGGCGAGTAGCTCGCGGGTGTTGGCGTCGTGCTGGTAAGGGGCAAGTCGTTGCCGCAGGTCGGTCATGGCGGTGACGTAGCGGGCGGAGGTCGGGACTCCGGCGGCAATGTCGATGGCCTTGTGACTGGCAACGATCGCGCTTTCGAGGTCGTTTTGTTGGGTGAAGCTGACGGCGATGACGGTTTGGCTGAGTGAGCCGCGTCGTCCGCGGTTCTGCCGGCGGGCGGCCTCGACGGACTGACCGGCGTAGCGGTGGGCTTCGGCGGGGTCGCCGATGTCGCGGAGGCTGTTTGCGATTTCCCCGCTGATGTAGGGCTCGTCGATGAATTTCGCCCACTCGGGTTCGTTCGCCGTGTTGACGAGGTCGAACGTCTTCTCGGCCTGCGCGATGGTGGCGGCGGTGTCGGTGGAGCGGCCCATGACCGACAGGGCGCGGGCTTCCAACACGTACAGGTCGGCGAGAGCGGCGGGGGCGCGGAGGCCGCGTAGACCGTGGCGGCCGGTGCGGGCGAGGCGAAGCCCTTCCTCGGGGTGTCCGAGTTGGGTTGCCTGGTCGGAGAGGCCGGCGAGGACGTGGGAGCCGAGCATCCGGTTTCCCGACGCGTCGGCGAGCCGCAGGGACTGAATCAGGTAACACTGCGCGATGCCGTGCTGTCCGCAGTCGAACGCCATCCATCCGGCAAGGTAGGTCTGTTCCGCGGCGACCTCGAACAGGGCCTGGCGGACGGGTTCGGGGTGGGACTGTTGTAGGAGGGGGAGGACGTGTTCGGTGAGGTACTGGGCGACCGCGCGGCGCGCGATGTCACCGCCGCCTTGGATGACGTCCATTTCCTGGAACACACCGAACATGCTGCGGATGGATTCAACCGCGGCCATGTCGGCGCGGGCGGTGCGGCCGGAGTCGGCGGCGTCCAGGCTGGTCAGGAGCCAATCCCGGCTCGGTCCGGCGAGTGCGCCGAGAACGAACGACGACCGCAACAGCACATCCCGACGGCGCACGTCGGCCCTCCCGAGCTCGGCAACTGTGCTCAGGGTACGTCGCACAGAGGGTTCGTACACGAGTCCTTGAGCGGTTGACTCGGGGTCGGTGACCGGCTGCTGGGCGGTTGCCGACGGGCTGTCGACCGCAGGTGGCGCTGTTTCCGTATGGGTGTGCGGTGTGGGTACAGAGGGCTCCCATTGGCGAGGGATCAGACCGAGCATGCGGCCGGGGATACGGAGGCCATCGGCGATGCGTTCGATCAGGTCCAGGGTCCCGATCCTGTCCCGCCCGTTCGCAATCTTGCTGACCCGGCTCTGATCGAGGCCCTCGACCGCGGAGGCGATGCGGTCCTGACTGGCGGCGTCGTACTTCTTCATCAGCCGGAAGGCGGTGCCGAAGTCGCGGGCGGTGAGAGCGGTGCGCATGTCGTCGCGGGCAAGGAGGCGTTCGGACACCGTGTACGGGCCGAGCGAAACAGTCGACATACCTGATCAACCTTCCGGCCGGGAGAGGGGGATACGTCTCGTGGCAGGACTGGTGCCGACAGTACCCGGATTACGCCCGACAGGTAGGGAAAGTTCACCTATTGAGCGGGCGTGTTGCCGTTGTTAGCCCATTGCCGGCCCGGATCAGGTGATGGTCACATGGGAACGTCATCTTCCATGGGTTCGCGTCGTGCCGTGAGGCTGTGGCACAGCCGGCCCGGTCTCGTGTCGAGCGATGGTCTCCGCGGGGCCGGGACGGCGTCCAATCAGCGAGGAATGACCACGGGACGGGATGCGACCGGTGATGGTAACCAGGGACGACACGACGGGCAGCGGAAACCCAGATGAGCGGCTACCCGTGCTGTACGGGGTGGTGCGCTTCGAGCCGGGGGACGAACGACGGGTCCGCGACACTACGATCACCTTTGATTCGCCCGGGTCAGCGGAGTTGTTCGCGGTGGAGAGTGGCTGGCACGACTATCAGGTGACGGCTCTGTTCTTTTTCGTGGACAACGCTTCGGCGCCGGCGGCCGGTCGGATGCTGCTGGGGGCGGCGCTGGCACGGTCGGTGCGGCAGGCTGGCGGCCGATGAGCGACGGTGAACCCGCGACGGTGATGTCGCACGGGGACGAATGCGCGGTCACGATCTGCCCGGCGGATCGTCCGGCCGACGTGATGCGTGCCTGGGCATCGCTGCCGGACGGGGTCGGTTTCGTGGAAGCATTCGGCGATGTTGAGGTGACACTTGTCTTCCGGTCGGTCGGTGAGCGGGTGTCCTCGTGGGAGCCGGGCGGGACTACATCCGTGCCAGGCTGAGTAGTCACGCGGCGGAGACCGCGGTGAAGCACAAGGGGTCAGAATTCCGGCGGGCGACCATGCCGTTGTCGGTGTTCTGACCCCTTACCTGTTCGCGGCCTGCGCGGTGACGAGCTGCTCGACGGCGGCCAGGCGACGGCTGACGTCGTCCAGGCGCTGTTCGATGCGGTCGATACCGGCGAGGATCTCCCGCTCGGTCGTGGCATCGGCGGGGGCATCCGACACCTGGTTGCCGACCAGTACCCGGATCAGATGGTCGTCAGGCCAGCCGAGCGCGCGGGCGAGCGCGATCAACGTCTTGTTCTGTACCCGGCGGCCGTTGCCGCCGTGCTGGATCTGCCGCACCGTGGACACGGACACACCGGAGACGTCGGCGAGTTCCTGCTGTCCGATGCGGCGGACCGCCATACGCTGGTTGGCCGCGTCGGCGACTGCGGCCCAATCCTCGCCGACGATCGCGCCCCGCGCCGTGTAGACGGGTGATCTCGGCTCTCGGTCCTCCATACAGCCGATTTTAGCTTGAAAGCAAACACCAGGGTATGTGAGGTACACATACTTCCAAGCGGGACCCGCTGGTGGGCCTGATGTCTTTGCTGCACGCTTATGTGAACCTCACATGCTACGGGCACATAATAGTTGATGAGCGGTTCGCGCACGGTGCACTGTATGTCCTGCAACGCCAGACCGGCCGGCACCAGCCGGCATGCTGATGACACAGGACGAGGTGAACCGACGATGGCGATACCGCGGTGGATTCCGGTGGCGTTCGGGGATGTGTTTCCCCACGGCGCGTTCGTGCTCGGGGTGGAGGCGGCGAACGACTTTGAGAAGTCGAAGGCGGGC
>NZ_CAUVXL010000085.1:0-3417 GCF_963555915.1 Protofrankia sp. Cas4 | reverse complement strand
GAGCCACTCCGGAGGATCAACAAACTCGACATCGCGGAAGGCTGCCGGCAACTCAGGCTCGTACACAGCGGGCCTCCTCGCTACCGGACTCCCCTCAAACGGTACCGCACCCCAGGGAGTATGGAACGTGACTGCGATCCGGTCGCCGTGACGGTTACTGTCAAGATCGAGAAAAAGCAACTACCTAAAGTGATAACAGCTGGTCAGGATGGGTGCGCCGCCAGGGACTTGAACCCCGAACCCGCAGATTAAGAGGAAAGAGCGGTTCGTTCGCCGATGTCCGCGGACGTCCGCCGCGTCGGCGCGACCTGCACTTGCCGTCCGCCGGCGTTCATACTCGTCCGCCAACGTCCGCCGGCTTGGGTACACCCATGGGTACATGGGGACGGATCAGAGCACGTACCGACACGGTCTACGCTACAAGCTTGGGAAACCTGTGCGGATACTGGCTCCGAACTGGGCGGACACGTTCCCGCCCTGGTCAACGGCGGTTCGGTACCCGCCACAGGACACCGATGGGACCACATGCCGACCGTCGCCACTGGCACGTGAATGGCACGCCCCCGGGTTTCGCTATCTGGCCGGTCCTCGGTCCGCCGTCCGTCGTCGTCCCTGGCCATCCACCACATCTGCTCAGAAGCTGTACCAGGCCCGCTTGTCCGCCTTCGGAGCATCGGCGGCGAGCAGAACCGGCTTCGTAGTGACTCGCGCTGGTGTGGCAGATGCGCGAGTGCTCCAGCCAGGTGGGCCGGACCGTCACCACTGAAACAAGACACCTACGCTCTACGAATGATCCGCACCTGCGCCCCCTCCCGTCCTACCCGTCGAACCGTGGCAGAGGCGACCGGGGCTCCGATGCGGCAGCGAGCTACGTCGGGACCAGTCCTTCGTACCATCCTCTCCTGGGGGCTAAATGTCATCGATCGTAGTTAATGTCGCGATCGGGATATTGACAAGCGTTGTAAGCGGTAGCTTGGTTTGGAGCTGGCAACAAGTAAAACGTCTCCAGAGAAAGAGCCAGTACCATGCTTTCTTTGGTTTCTCTGCCGCCAGCGAGTGCGTCATCATCGTCGGCCAACAGATAAACAACCCGCTTGGCATACATCGCTCCGATGTTAGGGCATTGGTTGAGGTGGCGAGTATCGCCACCGACGGAGGCGTCGTGTTTCAGATTTTCCAGCCCGACCAGTTCCGAGGGGGCATCGGTGGTCGCGTGGAGTTCTGTATTGGCGGGCCCGATGCCAACCATAGAACAGCTGGGCACATGACGACCTACCTCCCTGGCGTGAGGTTCAAACCATACGATCGGGACCGACATGATTCGATCGCTATCGTCGCAGGCAATACCGAGTTCATCTGCGAAGCCAACCAGCGAGAATATGTAATACTTGCAAGAGCATTTTCTTTCTCGCGTGGCCAACCGCTTTTTTTGATTGCGGGCCAGTCCGGTATTACCAATCTTGCTGCCGCATATTTCTTACGCTCCCAGTTCGATGTGCTACGCAGAGCGTACGGTGCTGATCGTAGATTCTGCCTTGTATTGCGAGTAGACCGGCCTGACGTCTATGGCCATGAGTCGGTTCACATCGCGAGCGACGTCACGGAAGTAGCGTTTGGTTCGTGACCGCCATTATACGAAGACATGAGCTCGCTCAACGGGCTCGTGCACCATTCTGACCGAGGATCACAGTACACGTCAATCCGCTACACCGAACGGCTCGTCGAAGCCTGCGCGACACCGTCCGTGGGCAGCGTCCGTGGGCAGCGTCCGTGGGCAGCGTCGGGGACTCGTACGACAATGCCCTGGCGGAGTCCGTCAACGGCATCTACAAGACCGAGCTGATCAATCGTAAAGGTCCGTGGCGGACGGTCGATGACGTCGATCTCGTGACATTCGAGTGGATCGACTGGTACAACCACCGCCGCATCCACAGCGGCTGCGGCGACATGCCGCCGGTCGAATTTGAATCGGCCTTCTATCTTCAGGACGAAGCTGCTGTGCTGGCCGAAGCGTAAGCATCCCGGTCTCTAAAGAACCCGGAACGGTTCAGTTCCGCCGGGCGTCGTCCGCCCTCGCGGCGGAAGAGGATGACGGACGGGCTGCCTGCCCCTGACTGCGCGAGGATGCCGCCGAAGTCGGTGTCCGCAGATACGAGCGTCCGGTCGTCCTGCCCGGCGAACGCGAGGACCTTTTCGTCGTCTGCTGCGCCGAGCCCGACGTCGCGCACGTGCAGGACGTCGTGTCCTGCCTAGCGCAGACCCTCGGCGAGGCTGTTGGACAGGTTGTTGTCGAGGAGGAACCGCACGTCGAGGTCAGGCGGGGATGACGAGGGGGAGCTGGCGTTCGAGTACCGCCTCGGCGGCAAACCGGAGGGCTTCGCGCACGTCTTCCCGGTTGAGGTCGGGCAGCTCTGTGGTGACCTCGTCGATGGTCATGCCATCCGCGATCATGCCGACGACGGTGGCAACCGGTATGCGGAGCCCACGTACGCATGGAACACCGCCCATCTGCGCGGGGTTCACGGTGATCCGAGTGAAGTGCACGGCGCCTCCTCTGTCACCTCCAGGATACGGCGATCACGTGCGGCAGTCCGTTGGCTCGGCGGGAGCTGCCTCGGGTAGCTCTGCTGTTCGGTCACGTCATGTCTAGCCGATGCTCGACCTTCTGCTATAAGACGATCAAAAGCCTCGCGCCCTTGGTGGGCTGCGGGGCCGAATCCAGCTCGACAAGCTCACTCCCCTCGACGTCCGACGCCTTGTCGCGGCGGCGAAGGCAGCCGGACTGTCTGCGGTGAGCGTCCGCCACGTGCACGGACTGATCCGTAACGCGCTCGCCGAAGCCGAACGGCTCGACCTCGTGCCCCGCAACGTCGCGAAAGCGGTACGCGCACCATCCGTCGCGCACAAGGACGTCCAGGTGCTGCGGCCCGAGGAAGCACGACGCCTCATGGAGGTTCTGCACGGTGACCGCCTGGAAGCGCTCTTCGCCTGTGGCCTGATGCTCGGTCTACGCCGTGGGGAGATCCACGGCCTGCGCTGGACCGATGTCAACCTTGACGGCGCAGTCCTCCACGTCCGCCAGAGCCTCCAGCGGGTCGACGGCTCCCTGACGTTCACGCCGGCGAAGACCGTCCGCTCACACCGGAAGCTACCGATCCCGGCCCGACTTATGGACCTGCTACGCCAACACCGGGTGATACAGGCGGGCGAACGGTTCGAACGCGGCGACTCCTGGACGGAAACGGGCCTGGTGTTCACCTCGTCGATCGGGACCCCGCTGGAACCACGGAACGTCAACCGCCGGTTCGATCAGCTTCGGGCAACGGCCGGACTCCCCTGGCTCCGCCTACACGATCTTCGTCATGCATTCGCCTCGATGCTGTAAATAGGCAGAGTTGCATCTGATGCAACATCCGA
>NZ_CAUVXL010000084.1:0-11257 GCF_963555915.1 Protofrankia sp. Cas4 | reverse complement strand
CCAAGGCGTGCCGGCGCGGGTCGTCATGGAACTACTCGGACATTCCGCGATCGCCGTCACGATGAACGTCTACAGCCACGTCATGCCCACGGCCTCCCGCGACGCCACCGATAAGATCGGCTCGCTCCTCGGCGAGGACCCCGACGCACCGACCGGCGACGCTGCAACGACCGACACCGACAGCAGGCCAGAGGATCAGGACCACCAGGGAAGCGCAGCATGACCGGGGACGTTACTGTCACGGTTGCTGTCAAGATCGAGAAAAAGCAACTACCTAAAGCGATAACCGCTGGTCAGGATGGGTGCGCCGCCAGGGACTTGAACCCCGAACCCGCAGATTAAGAGTCTGCTGCTCTGCCAATTGAGCTAGCGGCGCGTGTCGCCTTGCGACGGATCTGAATGTATCAGGTCCAGGGACGATCGAGGTCCACCAGTGGCCCCAGCCGAAGCCAACGTGACGACAAGAAGCCGCGATCGGGCGACGTGTCCGGCGGCACGGTCGGCCCGAGCGGCCGGCCAACCGGGATGGGCGGGACTGGTCGGCCGGAGCCACCGGACGGACCGGGCGGACCGGGCGGGGGCAGCGCACGAGTGGAAGGTCGACGTACATCCAACGCCCGAAATGCCCGATATTCAGGCGGGAACTTTCCGCTCGTGGTGGTGCGTGGCGGCACACCACTCGTCGTGATGCGTGGCGGCGCCGGGCACGGCTTGAGCGGCTGGAGAGCGGTCAGCCGTTCTCACAACCGGTACCGTCGTGATTACCGTCGAGCTTGAACGGGTCGGGCGGGCGCACCCGCAGCGGGCCCTGCACATAGTTGGGGCCGTCGCCCGAGCCGCCGGCACAGTCGTAGTCGCCGATCCCGTCATGAAGGCAGACATCGGGGTAGGCGGGGTCACAGTTGCCCGCCGGTGCGGCCGCCGCGGTCGTCGCCGGCCGCGGCGCGGGCGCAGCCGCGGGAACCTGAGCCGCGGCCTGGGCCGATGGTCGGGATACCGGATGTGTAGTCGGGGCCGTGGCGGCGTTCCCGGCTGCGGACACGGCGGCGGACGCGGACGTGGTCGCGACCGCTACGGCCGGTTGCGGGGCCGGCGGGACCTCGCCAGCCGTCGGTGTCACCGGCCCAGCTGCGACGGCCTCGCCGGCAGGGAACCCGAGCGCGGCCGACGGGCTCGGTGACGCGGACGGGCTGGCGGACTGGCTCTGCGAGCTCGACACCGCCAGCGATGTGACCGCGACCGGGCCGGGGTTGCCCCCGACGGCCCCGAGCACGAGGGCGCACAGGAAACTCGCTCCAGTGATGAATCCGGCGGTACGGCGGTTGTGGACGTGCAGCCGGTGCAGGTGCCCGCGCACCAGCCCGACGAGCCCGACAACCATGATGACCAGAACGACAAAACTACAAAATCCCAGCATGCAGCCCCCCCGTGAGCGTGATGGGTGACTGTAGCGCATACCGGAACAACGGCATGGCGCACCCACCCGGCCCTGTCACGGGCCGGGCGCCAGGTCCACGCTGAATACAGGTTCACGCCGATCGCGGGTTCGCACTGAATGCGGATTCACACCGGATGCCGCACGAGGGCGCGTCTCCTACGCGCTGGCGGTCGATTCCTCCGGCATGGGGTCGCCGAAACGCCAGCCCGGCACGATGCCACGATTGAAGAAGCTGCGGAACTCCCGTACGGACGGGCCGTCCGGCTTCACCCAGAGAGTCTTCTCGGGCATCCGCAACCATTTCAGAACGTCCATGTCGGCATAGGCGTTCCGCCGGACGGTGAGCCACATCATGCGGGCGAGCGCGTGGTTGAGCGGAGCGAACAGCGGCCCCGGGCCGATCTTGCGTACCACGACCCGCCACGTGAAGATCGTGAGATCGTCCCGAATGGGTGTACCGCCGAGGACCATCGTCAGCATCGGCCCGGAGCGGTCGACCGTGGCGTCCTTCTGCGTCCGGTAGATGGCCGCGGACGGCCCGATCATCTCGATGAACGCGAACGGCTTGAACCACCGCTGGACCTTGTTCCGGCTCGCGTCGTCGGCTGGCCGGAGCTGGTATTCAAGACGGTCTTCCTTGTTCACCATGACCGCGTACTCAAGGTGCCCGGTGCCCTTGTGGGCGTTCGGAAAGTGGTAGATGTCGGAAACGTGCTCCGCTACCGGCAGCAGTTTCCCGTGCGCGATGTAGACCTGGCCCTTGAGGTTGAGGTACTTCTTGGAGTCAGCGTAGGAGACCTCCGTGAACTCACCGGCGGGCCCCGGCCCGTACCAGAACCAGATGTTGCCGGCGTGTTCACGGACGGGAATCGACCGTTGGCCCGCCCGTGGGGGGATCTTCGACCGATCCAGCCCCGGGATGACGTCGCAGCCGCCGTCCGTCCCGAATTCCCAGGCGTGGTAACCGCATTTGATCCGATCATCGACGACGGTCCCGCAACGGGCGAGATCAGCACCCATGTGGCAGCACTGACTGTCGATCATTCCGACGTCGCCGTTCTTCCCTCGGAAGAGCGCGAACTGATGAGACATGAACTCCACGGGAACGACCTGACCGGGCACGAGATCTTCACTGAACCGGGCGAAATACCAGCCCAGCGGATAGTCGGTCTTCTGTTCCTCGTCCATCGACTGGCCTTCGAGGAGCCGTCTGTCATATGCCTTCAGTTGTCTCTGCCATTTCGACTTCGACACGGGTCCTCCGGGAGTCCTACGTCTTCCAGGGCGAGTGTGCACGAAGCGGCCGGCATATCCAACTAGCATATCCAACCGGCATACCAAGTCGGCACCAGGATGATGACGCTGCCGACCGGCCGCTCCGTGCGGCAACACATAATCGACGTTAGCATGCAATCCACACCGGATCCCGCCGACCCCGACGCGTGACCGAAACAACAAACAGCACCCGGCAGCGAGGTAACACGGTAACGGCGGCGTTTCGGGCGGGCCGCCGTCGGCGGGGTCACTCTGTTATCAGGGCCATACCGATAGGGCGGACCGTTTCCGGCGGAGTAGGCTGGCGTCTTCCCGCGGCGGCCGAGCACCCCTTCACCGCCCACTCATTCCGACCGTTGGGCGGTGCGTGAATGTCCACTCTTTCTCGGTCCAGGAAATACTGTTGGTGACTCAGCCCACATCCACCCAGTTCAGGGTGCGTTCAACTGCCTTACGCCAACCCGCGTACCCGCTTTCGCGCCGGTCGACCGACCACTCGGGTTCCCACCGGCGGTCCTCCCGCCAGTGCGCGGCGAGTTCGTCGGTGTCCCGCCAGAAGCCAACCGCGAGGCCGGCCGCGTAGGCCGCGCCCAGGGCCGTCGTCTCCGCGATCACAGGTCGGCTGACGGGGATCCCGAGGATGTCCGCCTGCGTCTGCATGCACAGGTCGTTGGCTGTCACACCGCCGTCGACCCGCAGGACGTCGAACACCACACCGGAGTCCTGACCCATCGCCTCGGCCAGGTCGCGGCTGGCGTAGCAGATCGCCTCCAGGGCGGCGCGGGCCAGATGTGCCCCGGTGTGGAAGCGCGACAGGCCCACGATCACGCCACGCGCGTCCGACCGCCAGTACGGCGCGAACAGCCCCGAAAAGGCCGGGACGAAGTAGAGGCCGGCGCTGTCGGGCACCTGCCGGGCCAGCGCCTCACTCTGCGCCGCGCTGGCGATGATGCCGAGATTGTCCCGCAGCCACTGCACCGCCGAGCCCGTGACCGCGATCGAGCCTTCCAACGCATAGACGGGATCCTGGTCACCGAACCGGTAGCCGACCGTGGTGAGCAGGCCGTGACCGGACCACACGGCCCGCGTTCCGGTGTTCAGCAGGAGAAAGTTGCCGGTGCCGTAGGTGTTCTTGGCCTGGCCGGGGGCGAAGCACACCTGGCCGACGGTTGCGGCGTGCTGGTCCCCGAGCGCGGCGGTCAACGCCACCTCGCCGCCCAGCGGCCCGGCCTGCGTGGTCGTCCCGTAGCCGGCCGGCTCGGATGACGACCGGATCGTCGGGAGCATGGCGGGCGGGATGTCGAACAACGACAGCAGCTCGTCGTCCCAGTCGAGGGTCTGAAGGTTCATCAGCATGGTGCGGCTGGCGTTGGTCACATCCGTCACGTGCACCCCGCCGTGCGGACCCCCGGTGAGGTTCCACAGCAACCAGCTGTCCATGGTCCCGAAGATCGCCTCACCCTGCTCCGCCGCCCTGCGGACCCCGTCCACGTTGTCGAGAATCCACTGGATCTTGGCCGCGGAGAAGTAGGTCGCCGGCGGCACCCCGGCCTTGCTCTGGATGATCTGACCACGGCCGTCTCGGATCAGCGCCGACGCGAGCCGGTCGGTTCGGGTGTCCTGCCAGACGATCGCGTTGTAGTAGGGCTGGCCGGTACGGGGGTTCCACACGACGGTGGTCTCCCGCTGGTTGGTGACGCCGAGCGCCACCAGGTCGGACGACCTGAGGTGGGCTCCGGCCAACGCCGATTGGATGACCACCGCCGTCCGTTCCCAGATCTCCACGGGGTTGTGCTCGACCCATCCGGAGCAGGGCAGGATCTGCTGGTGCTCCAGTTGGTGGCGCCCGACCTCGTTGCCATCATGATCAAAAATCATGAAACGGGTGCTCGTGGTGCCCTGGTCGACCGCTCCGACGAAGTCGCTCATCGCCCGCTTCCTCCTACCGCCTGTGGCCGCCGGCGAGGGTCACCCGGACCATGCCGTACCGATGCCGTACCGGAAACACGCCGGCCCACGCCCTCGACTATTTTCGCCACGACCGGTGAACATTCACATGTTCCGTTGAGTCGGATTTGCGAATCATCGCCCGATCACGGAAACCTACCCCGATGATTGCCGGCCGACTCCGCGCCGGCGTCAGATACTAACAATCTGCCGACGGATCCGGTGGAGAATCCGATCGGTGGTGAAGAGAATCACCCGGAAGCGCGGCAGCCGGTGGGTCGCCAAGGCCGTCTCCGACGCCTGCCGCGGCCGCCGAGATGATTCGCACGACGTTGCCCGACTGACGGATCAACCCGCCGCCGGCCGTAATACGTTGAGATCGTCATGGAAGCGGAAACTGGAAGCGGGAACGCCGTGCAACCATACGGCGACGATTTCGTGACCCATCGGGTCGATCGGGCGAAGGACCTGATCGTGACGCAGAGTCGCTTACGCGGTCTGTTGCGCGCAGGCCGCATGGTTGCCTCCGACCTGAGCCTGTCCGTCGTGCTCACCCGCATTGTCGAAGCGGCCTGTGATCTCGTCGATGCCCGCTACGGAGCACTCGGCGTGATCGCCCACGACCAGCACCTCGAGCAGTTCATCCATGTCGGCTTCGACGAGAGCATGGTTCGCCGGATTGGTGATCTTCCTCGTGGCAAGGGCATCCTCGGCCTGCTCATCCGCGAACCCTACCCACTGCGGCTCGACGACATCACCACCGATCGCCGGGCGGACGGCTTCCCAGCCGGGCACCCGCCCATGCACAGTTTCCTCGGCGTTCCGATCCGTATCGGAACCAAGGTCTTCGGCAATCTCTACCTGACGGACAAACAGAACGCGTCGCGTTTCACCGCGGAAGACGAGGAGCTCGTGCAGGCACTCGCCGCAAGCGCTGGTGTCGCCATCGAGAACGCACGTCTTTTCGAGGAGTCCCAGCGCAGGCAACGCTGGTTGCAGGCGTCCGCCGACATCACCCGCCATCTGCTGGCTGAGGCACCGAACCCACTGGAGCTGATTGCGCGCAGAGCCCAGGAAGTCGCCGACGCCGACTTCTCCGCCGTTCTACTGCCGCGATCCTCGCCCGAGGAACTCATCGTGCAGGTCGCGACCGGCGACTACCCCGACGGGCTGGTCGGCACCGTTGTTCCCGCGTCCGATCCGCTGGCCGGGCGCAGCGGCCCGCTGATGGTCATTCCGCTCATCGCCTCGGGCGACAGTGTCGGCGCGCTCGTTCTCGGCCGGCGTACGGACGGCCGGCTGTTCACCGACGCCGACATCGACATGGCGTCGGGATTCGCCGGGCATATCGCGCTGGCCCTCGAACTGGCCCAGGCCCGCGCCGACCGTGACCGGATAGCCGTCCTGGAAGAACGCGACCGCATCGCCCGCGACCTGCACGATCACGTGATCCAGCGGATCTTCGCCACGGCGATCGGGCTGCAGGGCCTGGTGGCGCAGACCGAGGCGACCAACCAGCAGTCCGAACGGCTCACCTCCTACATCGATGATCTGGACGAGACCATCGGGCAGATCAGGACGACCATCTTCCAACTGCGCCGGCGCGGCCGCCAGAACCTCCCGAGCCTGCGTGGGCAGCTCCTCGACATCGTCGACGACGCCACCTCCTCCCTCGGGTTCACCCCGCACCTGCGGTTCGAGGGTGCCGTGGACTCAACCGTCTGTGACGTTGTCGGGGAGCATCTGGTGGCCGTCCTGCGGGAGGCCCTGTCCAACGTCGCCCGGCATGCGCGGGCGACGCAGGTGCACGTGACGGTCTGGTCCACCGACGGAGAAGTCCGGGTGGATGTGATCGACAACGGGATCGGCGGCGTGGATCCCGATGGGCGCAACCACTCCAGTGGGTTGGCCAACATGCGCAGCCGGGCCGAGGAGCTGGGGGGCAGGTTCATCGTGTTCTCCCCCGCCGGCGCCGGCACCCGACTGTCGTGGTCGGCCCGCACCCGGGTACCGGATCAGGACGCCTAGGGCGTCTGCGGCGGGTCCTGATCCGGTCACCCCATCCGGTCCCATCCGGTGACCCCATCCGGTGACCCCATCCGGTGACGCGGTCAGGCGGCGCGGCGCAGGGCGGGCATCTCCCCGGCAATCCCGTCGGCGGTGCCCGCCAGTGTCACGACCGCGTCCAGCTCGTCGAAACCGCTGGTGCGGTGAGTGATGAGCAGGAGCGTCCGGCCGCGGGTCACGTCCAGGATCGTGCGCATCACCGCGGCCTCGGTCACCGGATCAAGGTGTGCGGTCGGTTCGTCGAGGATGAGCACCCGTGGATCGGCGAGCAGCGCGCGGGCCAGCAGCAACCGTTGACGCTGGCCGCCGGACATCCGCTCGCCGTCCGCCCCGACCCGAGTCACCAGGCCGTCCGGCAGGGCCGCGACCCAGTCGGCGAGCCCCACCCGAGCGAGCACGCCGGTGAGCTCCGCGTCAGCCGCCCCGGGACGCGCGATCAGCAGGTTCTCCCGCACCGTCGCGTCGAACACGTGCGCATCCTGTGTCATCCCGGTGACACTTCGATACAGCTCGTCAGTTCCGACGTGCCGCAGGTCCACCCCACCGACCTCGACCCGGCCCGCCACAGGATCACGGAAGCGCAGCAGCAGGTCGACGACGCTGCTCTTGCCCACGCCGCTGGCCCCGACGAGCGCGACCCGGCTGCCGGCCGGTAGGTACAGATTGAAGCCGTCGAGCACCAGCGGGCCGTGCGGGCCGTACCGCAGGCGGACGCCGGCCATGCGGACGTCGAGTGGGCCGGCGGGCAGGGGTCGGGGCCGAGCGGGCTCGCCGACCGGCGGCTCGCGGTCGAGGACCGCGAAGACCCGACCCGCGGCCTGGCGGGCTTCGGCGAGTGCCGCGAAGGCGCCGGTCAGGCCTGCCAGCGGCTCGAAGGCGGCGATCGTGGTGAACACGACCACGCCGAGCATCACCGGGGACAGCGCCGCGCGGTGCACGGCGTCCACCCCGACGACGCTGACGGCCGCCAGCGTGAGGCCGGCGGCAAGGGAACCGGTCGCCGTCCCCCACGCCGGTGACCGCTGCCACGGCCCGACCAGCCGCAGGATCTCGTCGTCGCGGCGGCGCAGCAGCGCAAGCCGGGACCGGACCGCGCCGAACGCGACAAACTCGTCCAGACCGTCGAGCAGGGAGACGATCTCGGTGTCCCTGCGCGCCCGCGCCAGCGCGGTGGCGGTGACCGTCCCACGGGTACGGCGGGCGGTCACCGGCCCGGCGATCACCGCGGCTACGGCGAGACCGACCGCCAGGACGGCGCCCGCGGCCGGCAGCACGACCGCGACACCGATCGCCGCCCCGGCACAGACAAGCGCCGCGGACACAGCCGGGCCCACACCCCGCAGCAGCGACTCCCCGACCCCGTCGACGTCCGCGGTGAAACGGCGCAGCAGATCCCCGCGCCGATGGCTACCAAGACCCGCGGGAGCGAGCGGGACCAGCCGCGCGAACACCTCCGCACGCAGCTGCGCCAGCCCGCGCAGAGCCGCGTCGTGACTGGCAAGCCGCTCAACGTAGCGAAAGGCCGGCCGGCCGAGCCCGAAGGCACGTACGGCGACGACCGCTACCATCAGCGTGAGCACCGGTGGGTGCTGCGCCGCCCGGACGATCAGCCAGGCCGAGGTGGCAGTCAGGCCGATGCCGCACCCCAGGGCGACCGCCCCGGCGAGGATGCCGAGCGCGAACCGTTGCCACGCCGAGGCGAAGAGCACCAACGCCCGCCGTGGCAACACTCCCGACAGACCGGCGGCCCCGGCGGCCCCGGCGGCACCGACAGCACCGACAGCACCGACAGCACCGACAGCGGCAGCAGGGACAGGATCGGGGACGATGGCAATCGGGACGACGACGGGTGTTGCAACGGGAACGCCCGGTGGGCACAACGGCGTGGGTACCGTCGTGCGGTCATCGGTCACCCGTCCCGCCGAGATTGTGATCACCCGATCGGCGACCCCGGCAAGCACGTCGGAGTGCGCCACGAGTACCACCGTGGCATGTCCGCGCAGCGCCGCGACCGCCGCGGCCACATGCTCCTCCGCGGCGGCGTCCAGGCTTTCCCCCGGTTCGTCGAGCAGGACCAACGCGGCGTTGCGGACCAGTACCCGGGCCAGCGCCACCCGGCGTAGCTCACCGGCTGACAGCTCCCCGCCGTCCTCGCCCACGGCACGGCCCGCCGGTGGCGCACCCGCGGCGGCCAACGCCGCGGTGACCTCGGCGGCACCGGCGCCCGGCCGTCCCAGCCGGACCTCGTCGGCGACCGTGCCACCGCAGACCGCATGGGGACGCTGCGGCAGCCAGGCGATCCGGGCCCGCCAGCCGGCCGGGTCAAGGGCGGCGAGATCGGTGCCGTCCACCAACACCCGGCCCTGCGCCGGGATGAGCGCCCCACGCAGCAGGGCCAGCACCGTGCTCTTACCAGCGCCGCTCGGCCCGACCAGCGCGACGATCTCACCGCGACGGATGGTCAGGTCGACGCGCTGGGCATGGCGCAGCTGCACCCCGTCCAGCCGCAGTGTGTCGAACTGAACGGGAACGGGAACGGGAACCGGCCGCCGGCCGGCCGAGCCGCCGGCCACGGTGCGGGTGCCAGCGCCGGTGGGCACAGCGCCGGTGGGCACAGCGCCGGTGGGCACAGCGCCGGTGGGCACAGCGCCGGTGGGCACAGCGCCGGTGGGCACGGCGTCGGTGGGTACGGCGTCGATCGCATCGAGGGCGGCACCGGCCGCGGTCAGGCCGGACACAGTCGCGTGATACTGCGTGCCGACTTGGCGCAGCGGCAGGTACACCTCCGGGGCGAGCAGCAGCGCGACCAGCCCGCTACGCAGGTCGAGTGAGCCCGACACCAACCGAAGTCCGACCGACACCGCGACCAGCGCCACCGACAGGGTCGCCAGCAGCTCCAGAACGAACGACGATACGAACGCCCAGCGCAACGCCACCATGGTCTGTTCCCGGTAGGCATCGGTGATCCGGCGGATCACCTCCACCTGAGCCTTCGCCCGATTGAAGATCTTCAATGTCGGCAAGCCCTCGACGACGTCGAGGAAGTGCCCGGACAACCGGCCGAGCACCGCCCACTGCTGGTCGGTCCGAGCCCGGGTGGCGAGCCCCACCAGCACCATGAAGATCGGTACCAGTGGGAGGGCGACGGCGAGCATGATCGCGGATGTGAGGTCCGCACCGGCGATGCGGACGAGCAGGAACGGCGGGACGACCACCACCGTGACCAGGGCCGGTAGAAAGCGGGTGAGGTAGGCGTCCATACCGTCGAGGCCGGCGCCCGCGGTGACCGCGAGCGCCCCCGATCCGCCGTCCCGGTCCCGCCCGCCGCCGCCATGTTCGCCGGACGCCTGCTCGCCGGATACCCGCTCGCCGGACGCCTGCTCGACGGCCAGCTGTTCCACGACCGCCCCGAGCATGGCGGCACGCAGATCCGCCGAGACCGCCGGGGCGGTCCGCTGCGCGGTCCGCTCGGACAACCAGACCACCACCGACCGGGCGGCGACGACCGCGATGAGAACCGCGACCCCGATCCCGGTTCCGGCCCCGATCCGGGCGCCGTCCCAGGCTCCGCTGTGCCGCCCGAGCAGGGCCGTCGGATCCGTGACCACGACCTGACCCGTGACCACGATGTCGGCCAACACCGTTGTCTGGATCACCACCAGGACCCCCGACGCGACCGCGAGCGCCCCGAACCGCACCAGGTAGCGGCGCAGGGCCGGCACGGTGCGCAGCAGCCGTGGATCAACCGGTCTCATGGGATCCCGCCAGATCCGCCCCGACCAGCCGCCGTCGGAAGACCCAGTACGACCACGCCTGGTAGCCGAGTACTACCGGGGTGAACAGAACCGCCACCCATGTCATAACGGTGAGTGTGTAGGCCCCGGACGCCGCGGCGCTGATGGTCAGACTGTTCCCGGGCGTGCCGCGGGCCGGCAGCACATCCGGGAACAGTGCAGCGAACCAGCTTGCCACCAGCAGGGCGATCGCACCGGCGGTGCCGGCGAACGCCAAGCCGTCCCGTTCGCCGAACCAGGCCAGAACGGCAAAACCCAACGCGAGCAGAGCCGTGGCCGCGACTGCCGCCGAGGCGATTCCACCACGGATCGTGACCGTCCACACAACAAGGGCGGCAAAGGCGACCAGCGTCGGCACGGCCAGGCTCCGGGTCACCAGACGGGCGCGATCGCGTACCGCGCCGCGGGTCTTGAGCGCCAGGAACACAGAGCCGTGCAGAACGCACAGCAACAGCATGGTCACCCCACCCAGTAGGGCGTAGGGGTTCAGCAGGTAGAGAAAGCCACTCGTCACGTTATGGTCAGGGGTCATCTCCAGGCCCCGCACCATGTTCGCGAAGGCGACCCCGAACAGCAGCGCCGGCAGCACGCCGCCGATCACGATCCCCCGGTCGCACCAGGCCCGTCCGGCCGCGGTGGTGGCCTTGCCGCGGTACTCCAGGGACACCCCGCGGATGATCAATGAAAACAGGACGAGGAACAGCGCAAGGTACATTCCGCTGAACAGGCTCGCATA
>NZ_CAUVXL010000083.1:5355-20898 GCF_963555915.1 Protofrankia sp. Cas4 | reverse complement strand
CGGGGTCTCTGCATGTCTGCCCCCTTCACCAGGTCTTGGGCTTGTGGATCGTACGTCCCTCAGCGTCGACAAGCTCATCAGGGAACTGGCATGCTGCGACGACGTTGCTCCGAAGCTGGCGGAAGGCCGTCTGGATGTGCCTCGGCGAACTGGCTGTGGCACTGGGCGGCAGGGTCTGCGCGCGGCCGGCTCACGCTCCTGGTCATAGGAGGTCAGCTGCCGGTACACATCTCCCACGCGGACCGGCTGATGGCGTACACGTTGTTGTCCTTCCACGGGCCGACCGTGGCGACCGCCTGGAAGACCATTCCCAGCTTCCGGGCGATCCCGTTCATGCCGGCGTTGCCCTGGTCGGTGACGGTGACGAGTTCGTCCACGCCGAGCATGGTGAACCCGAACGTGAGCGCGGCCCGGATCGCTTCGGTGCCGAGTCCTTCCCGCCAGCGGTCCCGGCGGATGGACACGGCGACCTCGATCCCGGGCCAGCCGTCGGCGTAGTAGGTGCCGGCACGGCCGAGGAACTCGCCGGTGGTCTTGTCCTCGATCGCCCACATGCCGTGGCCCCGTAGCGCCCACATGCCGATCAGATGGGTGATCAGGCGTTCCGTGCCCTCCCGGCCGAACGTGCCGTTGAGAAAGCGCATGGTCTCCTCGTCGGCGTTCATCGCCGCGTACGGGCCGATGTCGCCCGGCCGCCAGCACCGCAGGACCAACCGGTCCGTGATCACAGTGGGTACGACGATGGATGTGGGCTCGCCGAACCGGCCGCTCATGTGGTCAACGCCGGACGGGACGCGGCCGCGAGCCGCTCGCGAAAGTCGACCACCGCGGGTAAAGCCCGATACTTGGCAAGCATGCCCAGCATCTCCCCGGTCCGCTGGCTGACGGTGCGGGTGGGGTAGCCGTCCACGACCTCCAGGACCTGGACGCCGATCCGGGCGGCTTCCTCCGGTTCCGGCCGCTCCCGATAGATCAGGGATGTTGCGAGCGTCAGCAGGGCGTGCCCCCACTCCTCCCGGTTCGCCCGCGGCCCGACAGCTTCATGCGCCGCGACGGAGCGCCTGGCCCACGGTTCGGCTTCGACGCCTTCCCCGATGGACCCGAGCGTGCTTGCCGTGAACATGCCCGCCGCCGCCTCCCCGAGTGGCAGGTCTCCCGGTTGGGGTGGGTAGTCGGTCAGCAGCGGTGCATCAACGCCAGTTCGGCCCGCGCCGCCGGCGCATTGCCGCTACGGCCATAGGCGCGGGCACGATAGGCCGCGTTCCGCGCTTGCAGGTAAGGGGGATCTGGCGGGTACTCCTCGAAGACGGCCACAGCAACGTCATACCGCCTCCGGTAGTACGCGATCCCCGAATGCATTCCGGCGACGGATGCGAGCAACACCGCGTCCTGCATCTGCTCGGCGTACTGCCCGGCGAGCACGGCCAGGCCGACGCCGTCGGCAGGGCTCACCCTCCGGTGCGTGCCTCCCAGGTTTCCCGACTGATCGTGTAAACGGCGCTGTCGTCGCCGTGCAGCACCTCGTAGTGATCGAGCGTCATGCCGAGCTTCTCGGCGACCCGAACCGACTTCAGGTTGTCACGGTTGGGGACTGTGACAAGCCGGTCCACATCATGGTTCGCAAACGCCCATGTTCCGGCCGTGAGGGCTGCCTCAGGTGCATAGCCGCGTCCCCACCAGGACCGGCCGATGAACCACACCAGCTCGATCCCGGGCCATCCCGGCTCATTCCACAGCCCCGCCCGGCCCACCAGCACGCCCGTGCCTCGCTCGACCACCGACCAGGGGCCGACGCCTTCCAACTCCCACACGCCGATGTTGGCCGCGAGGTTGTGCCACATGCCGTGCCGGTCGTAGGTGCCGATGTACCGGCCGAACTCGGGATCAGACCAGATGGCCGCGGAGGCATCGAGATCATCACGACGGATCGGCCGAAGAATCAACCGGTCCGTCGTCAGGGTCGGGATGCTCATGCGCCGGCACCGGCGGGCAGCGCCTGGACGTGGGCAGCCTCAAGGAACTGACGGACGAGCGGGGTGTCCCGCTGGGCGGAGGTGAATGTCCCGATCACCCTGCCCATCTTCGCCGCCACCGTGTGGGTAGGCGACCGCTCCAACACACCCAGCACTGTCATGCCCTCGGCCACCGCACCATCCACGTCAGGGTGCCCGCCGAGAAGATGTCCCATCGCAAGAGTCAGACGGGCGTGCATCTCCTCTTCGGCCGAGTAGTCCGGACCAACCTTCGAGTAACTGGCGACGGCCAGGGGCGCCCACCGGCTCACTTCTGTGGCGTCCCCCAGTTGTGCCGAGATGCCCGAGCGGAACATGGCGACCGCGGCCTCTCCGACCGGGGTATCCCCCGGCAGTGGCCGAAACGGTCCGGCCGTCGCGTCCATCCGGTCCAACGCGTCCAGCGCGGCTTGACGCTCACCGAGCATCGCCCATGCCCGTGCCTCGTAGGCGCTCATCCGCGCCGCGATGTAGGGATGGGAACCGTGTTCGCATGCACGGAGATGATCGACAGCGGAGCGGTATCGGCCGGTCCAGTAATCGATGCCGGACCGAAGCGCCGCGATCGATGCGCACAGCACCGGTTCGCCTGCCTCGCCGGCGTGATGCTCGGCCAGGGTGGCGAACCGGCGGGCGGACCGCATGTCCCCGGTGTTGAACGCCAACCGGCCGAGGTAGTAGGCGAACTGCCCACCCAGCAGCGTGAGCCGGACGTGGGCGGATGCGGACGTGCGCCCGTCGAGTGCGGCTTCGACCTGCCGCCAACCACCGATGATCAGTGGTGCGGCAACGGCATGCGGGACGGTCGCGTAGGTGGCCGCGACCTCGTCCAGGTCGGCTTCGAGCTCATCGAGGGTGAGCCGGTCCGGTTCCGCCGCGGCAATGCGGTGGAACACGTCGGCAGCGACGTCGGCTGCCGCAATGAGCGCACCTGCCTCCAGTACCTGCCGCCGGTCCGTCGGTGCCTCCCCTCGTTCCCGCCACGGGTCGGGCGAATGGTGGCGCCGCGTCCGCCGCTCCTGCCATGCCCGTTCGCGCAGGGTACGCAGTTCCCCGCCCGCGTCCAAGGCCACGTCCAGCGCGTCTGTCAGGTTCTCGGACGGCACGTCCCGGCCGGACTCGGCCTGGGAGAGGTAGGCACGTTGGAAGCCAAGCTGGGAAGCAAGACGCTCTTGGCTGTACCCGGCGGCATGCCGTAAAGCCCGAATCCGGGTGGCCAGCTCGCGCCTGGCTTCGCCGTCGCCCATCGCTGCCTCCCGGCATTCACAGCGCGGGCAACCGGGGCGTAGCCAGTTACCCGTAACTGGTTACGTACGGCCGCCAGTTACGGTCTGCTGTTACCCCGCCCGCACGTTGTGTCGTACTCGTGTCGGCACGATAACCGGCCGGCCACGCAGACGACACGCAAAATGGGGGATGTCGTGGGACAGCCGGAGCCGAAGACGCACACCCGTAGATCGGTCGCGTCGGCCTGTATGGAACGCGACGCCTTACCCCGCGAGAAACCACGGTTCCCGCTCCTCAACCAGGCCACCCCGTATGTCGTCGTCGCCTTGGACGCCGACGGACAGCCGGACCGGGCGTTGCTGATCTTCCCGACGGTCGCCGACGCCGACGCGCACGCCCGGTATCACCAGCTGGACGACTACCGGGTCGTGCCCGCCTTCTTCTCCCACGTGGACCCGCGCCGCGGCACCTGAGACCGGGGCTGTCCGGACAGCCCGCGTCGCCCGTCCGGACAGCCCCGCCACGAACGCGCGCCGGTCCAGCGTGCCCGCCTCGTCCCTCGTCAGAAGAGGCGCGGAGTAGGGCCGGCGCGTGCACCAACACCCAACCGAAAGGATCAACATGTCCGAGAACCGCACCCGCAAGCCGGACCTCACCAACTTCGAGCCCGACGCCGTCACCTGGACGACGTCCAGCTTCTCCAACGGCGCCGGTGGCATGTGCGTCGAAGCAGCAGCGCACGACGGCGGGGTTGTCGTCCGCGACTCCAAGAGCCCGGACGGACCCGTGCTGTCGTTCTCCCGCGCCGAATGGGCCGCGTTCGTCGACGGCGTCGAGAACGGCGAAATGCGCTTCTGACCCACCGGCCCGGACGTGACGATGCCCCCGCCGGAATCCGGTCGGGGGCATCTGCTGTTGGTGGGTCAGACGCTGGTCTGCCGTGTAGCGACCATTCGCCGTCCAGGGTCAGGCCGACTTTCTCCATACCGGTCGCGGCGCACCGTCCAGGCCACCTCGATACCCGGCCAGCCCATCTCTTCATACTGCTTTACCGGACCGTGGGTTCCTCCAAGTCCTCCATCCAGGCCTCATTTCCCACTGCTGGTGGGATGACGGTAGGGGGTGGCGGGGGGACGCCGCCGGCCCGGACGGTGGTGACTACGACCTCGGTGAGGCGGTTCCGGACGGACTGCTCGACCTCGGTGTAGATATGGCCGAGCTTGCGGCGGGCGGCGGCGGCGACGTAGCCGACCGCCACGGTGGGCATCCGGCGGGCCGGCCGTGGGTCGAGCAACTGGTCGACGAACGCCGCGAGGGTCGCCGGGACACCTGGCACGTGGTGATCGAGGCGGCGGGGTCGTCGGCCTTGGACGTGGAGCTTGCTGACCCCCTCGTCGGTGAACTGTGGCCCCAGCTCTGCCTGAAACGGCAGCGTCCCCGACAGGAGCCAGTAGAGCAGTACCCCGACCGCGTACAGGTCGGAGAGGGCGTCGGGGCGTACCCCGCGGCGCTGCTCAGGCGCACGCCAGTGCGGGGTGCCACTCGGTCCAGTGAACGAGGTGGGCCCCACAGCCGGCCCCACCGCCGGCCCCACCGCCGGCCCCAGCGGCGTCGTCGGCTTCGACTGCTCCGGGCTCACCGTGTACGCCGTCTACCACGGCACCGGCGGGACCGTGGTCCTCCCCCACAACGCCGCCGCCCAATACCAACACGGCCAGCCCGTCCTACTCGGCCGCCCTAACCGCCTCACTCACGTTCGCGTACGCCGAGCACGTCGCGATCTGCCGGGCAGTCCTACGCCGCGACGCCGACCGGGCGGTTGCGCTCATGGCCGCCCGCCTGACGGTGGTCGGTGACTGTCTGGTGACCCGCGTACGCTGATCACGCTGTTGTGCGCCAGGCACCCGCGAAGCGCCTTGCCTGAGAATCGGATTCCACGAGGCGCATGCGCTCCCCGGCCGGAATACGTTCGCCGCGTGTCCCCGACCGCGCCCCGAATACCTGTGATCGTCGGCGCCGCGGACCTGCGCGGCGACGGTAGCGAGCCCTGCGAGCTCATCGCGCAGGCTGCCCACAATGCCGTCCCCGCCGCACTGTTGAGCGCGCTGGACGCGATCTTCATCGTCGGTGTCCTGTCGTGGAGCTATGACGACCTGCCCGCCGAGGTCGCGCGGCTCGTCGGTGCGGCGCCTGGCCATACCCTGCACAGCGAGGTCGGCGGCAACCAGCCGCTCGCCCTCATCGAGACCGCGGCACGCCTCATCGCCGTGGGACAGATCGACGCCGCGCTCGTCGGTGGTGCCGAATCAGCCGCGTCCCTGGCGCGGGCCAGCACGTCCGGCAACCCGCCCGCGTGGTCCGACCGACCAGGCGGACCCGTACGGCTACCCAGCTCCGTCCGCGGCACCGAGGAGATGCTCCGCTACGGCATCGACAGACCGCTGCGTAACTATCCGCTCTTCGAGAACGCTCTACGTGCCGAACTTGGGCAGAGCTTCGAGGAGGCCCAGCGTTGGTCGGGGGAGATCCTCGCCGCGATGAGCGAGGTCGCCGTCGGCAATCCCGCGGCCTGGAAGCCACGTCACCTCACCCCTCGAGAGGTCTACGAGGCCACCGACGGCAACCGGATGACCTGTTGGCCCTACACCGTGCGGATGACCGCCAACCCCAAGGTCGACCAGGGTGCCGCCGTCGTGCTCTGCGACCTCGAGACGGCTCGCGAGCACGGCATCCCCGACGAGCGGATCTCCCACATCTGGGCCTCGGCCGGTGCCGCCGACTCGACCGATGTCCTGCGGCGCGCCACATTCGCTCGTTCCCCCGGCCTGTCCGCCACCCTCGACGCCTGCCTGGACCAGGCGCAGTGCTCGGCACAGGACCTCGAGCACATCGACCTGTACTCGTGCTTCCCGATCGTCCCCAAGCTGGCGGCGCTGCACCTGGGGCTCGGCAAGGAACGTCCCCTCACGGTCACGGGCGGCCTGGCATCCTTCGGCGGACCGGCGAACGACTACTGCCTGCACGCGATCGTCGCTGCGCATCGCCTGCGTGGCCGGACGCTGGTCTACGCCAACGGCGAGTACCTCACCAAACACCATGCGATGGTCATCGCACCGACGAGGCCTCCGCGGCCCTGGGCTGAGCCGGCACAAGTCCCGCCGGCGACCGAGCCGGTCCCCGGGTACGCCTCGGCCGTCACAGGCCGCGGGCGGATCGAGACCTTCACCGTCGAGCACGACCGGGACGGCACACCCGCCCGCGGCTGGATCATCGGCCGTGACGACGGCGCGCGGCGGTTCGCATCCGTCGTCACCGACCCGCGGAGCCTGCACGCACTGGCCGACCCGGACCGCCAGCCCGTCGGGCAGATGTGCGACGTGAGAGGCGCCGACGGGCTCAACACCAGCACGGTCCCCACGACACAGGAGTCCAGATGACGATCGACCACGATGCGTTCTGGATCGGCGGGCAGCGCAGGAAGCCGGCCGGCAGCGGTCGCCTGTCGGTGGTGAGCCCGGCCACCGAGGAGGTGATCGGGAGCATCCCGCGAGCCGAGATCGCCGACGTCGACGCCGCGGTGGGCGCTGCCCGCGCGGCCTTCGACGAAGGGCCGTGGCCCCACCTGACCGCGAACGAGCGGGCACAGGTCCTGCTGCGGGCGGCGGACCTCCTCGACGACCGCCATGAGGAACTCTCCCAGCTCATCACAGCGGAGATGGGGTCACCCATCACTTTCAGCCGGATGGCGCAGGTGTCCTCGGCCCTCATCCGGTACTACGCCGCGATGTCCGAGCACGTCTCGTTCGAGGAGCGCCGCGCGGGCAGCGTTGGTCCGATGGTCGTGCGGCGGGAGCCGGTCGGCGTGGCCGGGCTGATCATCCCGTGGAACGCGCCGCTCGGGCTGCTCCTGGGCAAGCTCGCGCCGGCTCTGCTCGCCGGGTGCACCACCGTCGTCAAACCGGCTCCGCAGACGCCCCTGGACACCTACGTCCTGGCCGAGGTGCTCGAAGCCGCGGGACTACCGGCCGGCGTCGTCAATATCGTCGCCGCCGACCGTGAGGTATCCGAGCGGGTCGTAACCCATCCCGGCGTGGACAAGATCAGTTTTACCGGCAGTACGGTCGCCGGACGGCGGATCGCCGGCCTGTGCGGTGAGCAGATCAAGCGGGTCACTTTGGAGCTCGGTGGCAAGTCTGCGTGCATCGTGATGGCGGACGCCGACCTCGACGCGGCCATCCCGACGGCGGTCCAGGGCGCGATGCTGAACAACGGGGAGGCGTGCATCGCCCTCACCCGACTGCTCGCTCCGCGCTCCCGCTACGCCGAGATCGTCGAACGGGCCGCGGCCATCGTCGGCCACCTGCCGGTCGGAGATCCCTTCGATCCGGGCACAGTGCTCGGGCCGCTGGTGAGCCGTGAGCAGCGCGAGCGGGTCGAGGGCTATCTCCAGGTCGGCCGCGACGCCGGAGCACGGGTCGTCACCGGTGGCGGACGACCCGACGGTCAGGACAAGGGCTGGTACGTCCAACCGACGCTGTTCGCCGACGTGGACAACGGCATGCGCATCGCCCGCGAGGAGATCTTCGGTCCGGTGCTGTGCGTCATCCCCTACGAGACCGTGGACGACGCGGTCGACATCGCCAACGACTCCCCGTTCGGACTGTGCGGTGCCGTGTGGACCGCGGACCCGCAGCAGGGACTCGACGTGGCGCGACGCGTGCGCACCGGCACCTTCAACGTCAACGGCTTCACCTACGACACGAGTGCACCGTTCGGCGGCTTCAAGCAGTCGGGGCTCGGCCGCGAGTGGGGCCGTGAGGGTCTCGAGCCCTACCTCGAGCTCAAGTCCATCGCGATGCCCGCGAACAGCTGACCCGAGGAGTCCCCGTGACCGCACCCGCCGTGACACCCCCCACCACGACCGAGGATCTCGCTCGCAGGTTCAGCACGTTCCAGGTGTGGCTGCAGGGCGACCCGCAGGCTCCTCTCGATGCCTGGGGGCAGCTCCGCTCGGCGGGGCCACTCCTGCACAGCGACGAGTTCGGTGGCTACTGGATCGCCACCCGCTACGAGGACATCGAGTCCATCGCCCGCCGGCCTGAGGTCTTCGTCAACCAGAAGAACCTCATCCCCTGGCGGGACTCCCTCGGCGGTGGTGCAAGGCTCATCCCGCTCGAGCTCGACGGGGAACACCACCGGGTATGGCGCCAGGCGTTGGCGGACTCGTTCTCCCCAGGCACCGTCAACCACTTCACCCCGGCGATCCGCACCGCGGCCGTCGAACTCATCGACGCCGTCGCCGAGAAGGGCTCTTGCGACTTCGTGTCCGCGATCGCCGGCGCGCTGCCAGCCGAGGCCTTTCTGGCGAACTTCGGGGTGCCGCGGGAACGGCTCCAGTCACTCCTCGACTTCAAGGACTGGCTCGTCCGCGAGGGCCTTCCGAACGCCAGGACCAACGAGGACGTGCAGGACGCCAACCGGGACATCCTCGCGTTCTTCGACTCGCAGGTGCAGGAGCGTGCCGCAACGGGAACCGACGGTCACGATGTGATCAGCAACCTGCTGCGCGCTCGCATCGACGGCCAACCCATCCCACGCGAGGACATCGTCAACGCCTGCTACGTGACCATGATGGCCTCGCTCGACACCACCACCTCGGTTCTGAGCCTGTCCTGGGCGCGACTGGCGACGCGACCGGACCTGCAGAAGGCAGCGGCTGATCCGGAGCAACGCCTTCGCCTGATGGAGGAACTGATCCGCCACGAGCCGGTACTCACCACGGCGCGACTGGTGGCCCAGGAGACGACGCTCGGCGGGGTGCGGCTGGAGCCCGGTGAGATGGTCCTGATGAGCTGGGGCATGGCCGGGCTCGACCCGGAGACCTACGACCGTCCGGATGAGATCGACCTGCGCCGCACGGTCACCCGCCACCTCGCCTTCGGGGTCGGCCCGCACCGTTGCCTCGGCATGCACCTGGCCCGCCGCATCATCGCGATCACGATGGAGGAGTGGCACGCACGGATCCCGAGCTACCGCATCACAGCGGGCACTGGGCCTGTCGCGCACTACAGCCCGGTCCGCGGACTCCTGACCCTGCCGCTGACGTTCGGCTGAGCCGCTGACGAGGTGCGCACCCCAGCCCCGCTCCTTGATCCACGCTCCTATTGCCGGGCGCTCTAAGCCCCCTGAAGCAGGTAAGTCGGAACCGCTGTCACCGTGACCAAGGGTGTCTCAGCGTCCCGTGAACTCGGGCTTGCGGCGCTGACCGAAGGCGGCGATGCCCTCCTTGAAGTCGCTGCTGCGCACCGTGAGCTCGACGGCGACCAGCTCGGACTCGAGGGCGGCGGCAAGGTCGGTGGTCAGGCCGCGGCGCAGCAGTCCCTTGGTGGCGGACAGCGCGAGGGTCGGCCCCGCCGCCAGCTCACCCGCGATCCGGGCCGCCTGCGCCACGAGATCGCCGTCAGCGACCACCTCATCGAAGACGCCCAGCTCGTAGCCGCGCCGCGCATCCAAGGGCTTCCCCCGCAGGAGCACCTGGGTGGCCGCGCCGAGCCCGGCCCGGCGCGCGAGCAGCCACGTGCCGCCGCTGTCCACCGCGAAGCCCAGCCCGGCGAAGGGCTCCACGAGGGAGGCGCCCTCCGCGGCCACGATCACGTCGGCGGTGAGCGCCAGGTGAGCGCCCAGGCCCATCGCCCGGCCCGCCACGGCGACGACGACGGGCAGCGGGCAGTCCCACAGCGCCTGGATCATGCGGTTCGCACCCGCGCGGACCGCCCGGATCAGCCCGCCGGTGACGGGGCGTTCGGCCCCGGGCGCGTTCACCGAGACGATGTCCGCGCCCGCGCAGAAGTGCGGCCCCACCGAGCGGAGGAGGATCGCCCGGACGGCTCCGCCGTCGACTGCGTCGGTGACGGCGTCGGTGATCCGGTGCATGTCGACGGCTCGCAGCGCGTTGCGGGCCGGCGCCCGGTCGACGACGATCTCCCGCAGGCCGCCGTCGGTGCTGACGACAACCTCACCGGTGCTCACGCGGCCGGCTCTCGCGGGAGGCCGAGCACCTGCTCGGCGATGGTGTTGCGCTGAATCTCCGCGGTCCCCGCCCCGATCGTGCTGGCGCGGGTGGCCAGCAGGCCCGCCGACCACCGCCCACCCTCGACCGGATGGGCCTTGCCCGGCGCGAGCACCGCCGACCGTCCGGTGATCTCAACCGCGAGAGCGTGCAGCCGCTGCTCGAACTCCGTGAAGACGAGGCGGCCCAACGACGCCCCCGGACCCGGCTCGCGTCCCCGCAGGAGGTCACCGAGGACCCGCAGCCCGCCGAGACGCACGACCTGCAGGTCTGTCTCCGCCCTGGCCAGCGCTTGGCGGACGAGCGGGTCACCGGCGCGGTCGAGGCGTATCGCCAGCGCGACCAGCTCGTCCAGGACGCGGCGGTACTTCGACGCCTGCGTGATGAAGGCCGTCGACCGTTCGTGGCCGAGGCTCGTGCGGGCGATCCGCCAGCCCCCGCCCTCCTCGCCGACGCGATCGGAAATCGGCACGCGGACCTCGTCGAACGTGACCTCGTAGAACGACGTGTTGCCCGTCATGTCCACCAGGGGAGTGACTGTGACGCCCGGAGCGTGCATGTCGATCAGGAGGTAGCTGATGCCGTCCTGGCGCTGCTCCTGCGTACCCGTGCGCACCAGGGCGAACATGCGATCGGCGGCGCGGGCGTTCGTGATCCAGACCTTGCGCCCGGTGACGACGTACTGCTCGCCGTCGAGGCGGGCGCGGGTGCGCAGGCTCGGGAGGTCGGAGCCGGCGTCCGGCTCGGAAAACCCCTGACACCAGATCTCGTCCCCGCGCAGCGCCGGCCGCAGGTAACGCTCACGCTGTTCCCGCGTGCCGTGCACGATCAACGTCGGGCCGACGACGAAGGTGCCCCCGCTCGGGTGCGGCGGCAGCCGGCGCCGGGAAAGCTCCTCGGTGTAGGCGACCTGATGGGCGAGGGACAGCTCCATGCCGCCCCACTCGCGGGGCCAGCCCGGCGCCGCGAAGCCCGCCTCGACGAGCAGTGCGGCCCAGGACCGCTGCCACGCCAGGCGCTCGCCCGCGTGCTTGGGCGCGGGTCCAGGGTCGTGGGTGTCGAGGAACTCGGCGAACCGGGCACGCAGCTGCACAGGTGTCTCATCCATGGCGCTTCCAGCCAACTGCGCCGGGTGCCGGCCGGGCAAGGTTCCGGCGGGAAAGCGGCTTCTCAGCCGTCTTCCGGCCGCCATGCATGACGGCTGGCCGGGGGAAGCGTGACACCGAGGATGCGGTCCACCAGGGGCAGGATCTGTGCCTCGGTCGTCGCGCGGTCAGGCGACCCACCGCGGGAGATGACGTCGGCGGCCGGGCCGGACACGATGTGGAACAGGCCCAGGGCGTCGGACTCGGCGTCGACGCGGGGGTCGGCCGCGCCGGAGGAGACCAGATCCGCCAGGGCGCGGACCAGCGGGGCGGTCAGGGCCGCGCGGCAGGCTTCGACCTGGTCCGGGAAGATGCCGAGCAGGTGGCGCCAGTGCGTCGCGAAGAGCACGGTCGGCTTCGCCACCCGGGGCACGTAGGCCATGTCCAGCACGCCGTCGAACCAGGCGCGGACCCGCACCAGCGGGTCAGGGTCGGTGCACACCCGTTCGAGGCGCTTGCTCGCCCGCGAGACGTCCTCCTCCAGCAGGTGGAGCAGGAGGTGGTCCTTGGTCTCGAAGTGGCGGTAGAAGCACCGCGTCGAGAGGCCGGCGGTGCGCAGCACACTCTCGATCTTGAAGCCCCACCAGCCGCCACGCGCCAGCGCGGCTCGAGCCGCCGCGGTCAGTCGGGCCACCTCGTCCTCTGGGCTCGCCGCTGGATCGGTCGAATGCACCCGGGGGCGAACTAACCCTGCCTCGTTCACGGTGTCGACGGTAAGCGCGAGCGTGCGCCCTGTCTATCGATGGGTTGCCAGGCGGATGCGGCTGTTGTCCCACGTCAGCGGTGGACCGACCGGTCTGAGCCGGATCGTGGCCATACCCGATCCGTAGTGCGCGGCCGTCGCCGTCGGCAGCCCCGCGGTCGGCAACGAGAAGCCCGCGTACTTCGTGTCGCTCAGCTCCGCGACGCGGACCGCCTGTTCCCGGTCGAGCGCGCGGTCCAGGACCGTCGCCTCGCACGACAGCTGGACCGCGGTCAGCTCCACCCAGGCCCGCCCCGACTCGATCAGGAACGAGGCGCGGGGATCGCGGCTGATGCGCAGCACTTTCTTGCTCTTCGCCGGGGTACGCAGGTAGATGTCCGCGCCGTCGACCACGAACCAGCTCGGCAGGGCGACCGGCCAGCCGTCAGCCTTCAGCGTCGTCACGATCGCGGTATGGGCGCCGCGGATGCGCTCCCACGCCTCCTGCTCGGTCAGCTGGATGCCCCGTGTCCCTGGTTCGCTCGCTCCTACGCTCACGGCACCTCCGGTTCGCTCATCGGGCTGCCAGCGCGCCGAGCGCCGCAGCGTGGAGTGCGTGTCGGGGACCGTTGAGGCGCCGGGCCGCCTCTGCCCGGCGCACCGTGAGGTGCATGCCTGTCTCCCAGGCGTAGCCCATGCCGCCGTGCAGGTGCAGGCAGCGCTCGCCGGCGACGGCGACGGCTTCGACCGCAGCCAGGCTCCCCGCCGCGGCGAGCGCGTGGGCGTCGCGATCCCGCGAGTCCCACGCGGCAGCCGCGGCTCGCACGCAGGCGCGGGCGGCCTGGAGCCCGGACCAGGCGGACGCAAGTTGGTGCTGGACCGCCTGGAATGCCCCGATCGGCCGACCGAACTGCTCGCGCCCGCCCAGGTAGACCTTGGTCGTAGCGATCGCGACCTCACCCGCCCCCACAAGCTCGGCTGCCCGCAGTATCCGGCCGAGCGCCGAGGCCCGTTCGAGGAGGACGGGACCGGCGATCTCGCCCTCGATCTCGCCCTCGATCTCGATCTCGTCGACCACCGGGAGATCGCGAAGTCGGCGGCTCACCCGCGGACGGGTGGGGTCCATGTCGTCGACGTCCGCCGGATCACCGAGGACCGCATGGACCCGCAGCGAGCGACGGTCCGGGGCCGGGGCCAGCAGGACGTCCGGCGGCAGCGGCTCGGCCACGACCGCGAGGTCTGAGGGAGCAGGATCGAACGCCGCGACCACGTGGCCCGCGAGGATCCGCTCCGCCAACGCCGTACCGGCGGCGCCGCCGGCGGCGAGGAGTGCCGTGGCCACGACCGCCGCATCGAGCACCGGCTCGGCCAGCAGTACCCGCCCCACCTCCTCGGCGACGAGGGTCGCGTCGACGCAGGACAGGCCGAGCCCGTGGGGATCGGGGGCGAGAACCGCGGGAACACCCAGCTCCGCCAGGTCCACCATGCGCTCACGCCGAGCGCCCGTGGCGCCTACGCCCGCCTCGCGGCGCACTGTCGCGGCGATACCCTCGCGCTCGAGAACCTCACGCGTCGCTCGCGCTAGAGCCCAACCGTCGGCACTGGGAAGAAGGTTCATAACGTCCACCAGTCGACTCGCCCGCGGCGACGGGCGCAAGCATCCAGTCGAGAACGGCGGTTTCGATCGGGCGTGGGTCCAGATGCCCTGCCTGCCCGGACACTGCCCCTGTGAGCACTTCATCCTGGCGAGCGCCGCTGCGTGAACTACTCGCCAGTACAGCCGCGCAGCACCCCCTGTCGCTCGCCGTCAGCACCCCGGCTGGGACCTCGGCGACGTTCGGCGAGCTCGCCGCGGCCAGTGCGGCGCTCAGCAGCCGGCTGCAGCCGGGTACCCGGACCGGCGTCCGCCTGGGCAACGACCTCGCCTCCGTCGTCGCCCTTCATGCCGCGTGGCGGGCCGGCGGGAGCGTCGTCTCGCTCGGGCGCCTGCTGCCGGACGCCGAGGTGACCCGCCGGGCGAGCGAGGCCGGCTGCGCCACGATCGTCGAGCCGGACCCGGACGGCATCGACGCACGTCTGCACCCCGTGGGCACGGCGACCCAAGCCCGCACCGCACCTCCCGACGAGGCCCTGGTCATGTTCACCTCGGGGACGACCGGGCGGCCCAAGGGCGCCGCGATCGCCTTCTCCGCGCTCGAAGCGAGTATCCGCGGCATCGCCGCCGGCAGCGGACTACCACCGCAGGGCCGACCGGTGCGGACACCGGCCCGCGAGCCGCAGCCGGTGTTCGTCCCCGTCGCGCACATGGGCGGGTTCCTGACCTCGCTCACGTCCTGGTGGCTGGGCAAGCCGGTGTTGCTGTGCCACAAGTTCTCCGTCGAGCTGGTCGCGCGGATCGCGGCCGAGAGCAGGATCGGCGTGCTGCGCCTGACCCCGTCGATGGTCTACGAGCTGGTGCAGGCAGCTGCGTCGGTCACGCTCCCCGGGGTCAGCAGCGTGACCGTCGGCACCGCGCCGCTGCCCGAGACCACACGCGTCGCCTTCGAGGCCCGCTACGGCGTACCCGTGCTGCGCAACTACGGCCAGACGGAGTTCGCCGGCGCCATCGCGTTCGAACGGCCCGACGACGTCGCGGCCGGACGGCGGCCCCCGGGCAGCGTCGGACGCGCCGCTCCGGGCGTCCAGGTGCGGATCGTCGACACCGACGGGATGGAGCGCCCGCGGGGGTGCATCGGGGAGATCCAGGCCCGCGCCGCGTCGGCGATGTCGGGCTACCTCGACGCCGACGGTCGGTTGAGTGCCGCCACGACGGGCGGCTGGATCGCGACCGGTGACCTCGGTGCCCTTGACTCCGACGGGTTCGTCAGCGTCGTCGGTCGGGTCAAGGACCTGATTCTCTGCGGGGGCTTCAACGTCTACCCTGCACAGGTCGAGAGCGCGCTCAACCGGATCGACGGCGTGGTGGACAGCGCCGTGACCGGCGTGGCGGACGACCGGCTCGGGGAGATCCCGGTCGCTGTCGTCGTCGTTGGCGGCGGCGGCGGGGCCGGGCTCACCGAGGAGGGGCTGCGCCAGTCCCTGCGGGCCGAGTTGGCGGCCTACGAGCTCCCCCGCAGGATCCGGTTCGTCGCCGCCATCCCGCGCCTGGACACCGGCAAGGTCGACCGGGTAACCGTCGCCGCGCTGCTGACCACAGAGGAGGCTGCCTCGTGACCCATCGCCCCGGCGCCGTCCGCCGCTCCGCTCCTCGCTTCGCTGCGATGCTCACTTTGGACGCCGCCTCGTGACCACGGTCACCCCGACCGCGGTCGAGAGCGACAACCTCGACTCCTTCCGCACCGAGCTCCGTGGCTTCCTGCGCGACCACACTCCGCCACCCGTGCATGGTGGCTCAGCGATCGCCGATGA
>NZ_CAUVXL010000083.1:0-4935 GCF_963555915.1 Protofrankia sp. Cas4 | reverse complement strand
GCTCACGCCCGCGGACGTCGAGCGCCAACGCGCCTGGCAGCGCCAGCTACACGACGGCGGCTGGGCGGGCGTGGCGTGGCCGAAGAGCCACGGTGGCCGTGGCGCGGGTGCCCGCCAGCAGCTGGCGTTCCACGAGGAGATCGCGCTCGCCGGTGGGGACACGATGACGGGCCTGTTCCTCGTCGCCCTCTCCCACGCGGGGCCGACCGTCATCGCGCGAGGCACTCCCGAGCAGCAGCAACGATGGCTGCCGGGCATCCTGCGGGGAGAGATCATCGCGGCCCAGTGCTTCTCCGAGCCCGGCGCCGGGTCGGACCTCGCCGCGATCAGCACCAGGGCCGTCGTCGACGGGGACGCCCTGATAGTCACCGGCGAGAAGCGGTGGAGCACGTTCGCGCAGTACGCCGACATCGCGGAGCTGCTCGTGCGCACGGATCCGTTCAGCCGACATGGTGGTCTCACCTACGCCGTGGTCGACCTGGACTCTCCCGGTATCACCATCCGGCCGTTGCGGACGATCGGCGGGCCGAGCGAGTTCTGCGAGGTGCGCTTCGACGAGGTACGCGTCCCACTGACCAACGTGATCGGAGCGGTGGGTCAGGGCTGGCAGGTGGCGACGACGACCCTGCTCTTCGAGCGCAGCACCATCACCGCCCCGATCGTGCTCGGCGCCCTGCATGCGCTGCGCCGGCTCAGCCAGCTCGTGGCCGACGATCCCGTCGCAACCGCGGAAGTCGCGGAACTCACCGTGCGCGCCCTCGCCGTGCGAGCCCTGCTCGAACAGTCGGTTGACGAGCAGGAAGCCGGCATCGAGGGGGCGGGACCGTCGGCACTGAAGCTCCTCGCGACCGAGCTGAACTACGACGTCCGGCACCTGCACGCCCGCCACGACCAGTCCGCGTCACAGCCGTGGTTCACGTCCTTCGGTCTGCGCATCGGCGGCGGCACGTCGGAGATCCAGAAGACGATCATCGCCGAACGCGTGCTCGGCCTGCCCAGACACCGATAGGAGAACCCGTGCCCGCGCCCCTGGACGGCTTCCGCGTCCTCGACCTCTCGATCGGCATCGCCGGCGGCTACACGACCAAGCTGCTCGCCGACGCCGGAGCTGAGGTCGTCACGTGCGAGGACGCCGCCGGCGACCCCCTGCGCCGCTGGTCAGCGAGCGGCGCGGCCATCGCCGCGGACGACGACGGCGCCCTGTTCAAGGTCCTCGCCGCGTCCAAGCAGTCCGCCGTGCCCACCCTCGAGGAGACGCTGGACCTCGTCCGCTGGGCGGACGCGATCGTCTGGTCACCCGGGTCCGAACTCGCCGCCAGCATGAGCCCGGCCAGGGTGCGGGAGCTCAACCCGACCGCCCTGGTGTTGTCGATCACCCCCTTCGGACTGGCGGGCCCGTGGGCCGGCCGGCCGGCCACCGAATTCACGCTCCAGGCCATCTCGGGCGGGGTGTTCGCACGAGGCACCCCCAGCCGGCCACCGGTCTGCGTCGGCGGGCGGACCGGCGAGTGGCTGTCGGGCATGATCGGCGCGGTTGGCCTCCTCGCGTCCTACCGCCGACGCCTGCGCACCGCCCAGGGTGAGCTCCTCGACCTGTCGATGCTCGAGTCGATCGTGCTGACCCACACCATGTACGAGGTCAACTACCGCAGCATCGCCGGGGTCCCGCCGTATACCCGCCGCCTGCTCAACTTCCCCGGCATCGAGCGCACCAAGGACGGCTGGGTCGCGTTCATGGTCGTGACCGGCCAGCAGTGGCTCGACTTCTGCCTGATGGTCGAGCGGGCGGACTGGATGGACAACGAGAGCCTCATCCGCCTCGAACAGCGGATCAGCCGGCGGGACGAGCTGGCGCCCGCGATCGCCGAGTGGATGACGACGCACACCACCGACGAGGTCATCGAGATAGCAGAGGCGCTGCGCGTGCCGGTCGCCCCCGTCGGCAACGGTGCGCTCACACCGCGGTTCGACCACCTGGTGGCCAACGGGCTCATGACGACGAACCCCCGGGGTGGCTTCGTCCAGCCCAACCATCCCTACCGCTTCCCGCGGAGCAGCCTCCAGCTGCGTGACTTCGCGCCGGCGCCCATGCTCGGCGAACACACCGCGACGGTCACGACCACCTGCACCCCGCGAGAGCTGACCACAGGGACCGAACCGGCGGCGCTCCCCTTTCAGGATCTACGGGTCTGCGACCTCACCGCGTTCTGGGCTGGACCCATCGTCGGCTACGTGCTCGCCATGCTCGGCGCCGACGTCATCAAGGTCGAGTCCGTGTCCCGGCCGGACGGCATGAGGATGCGCGGCGCCAGGTCGTTCCGCGAGGACCTCTGGTGGGAGACAGGTCCGAGCTACCACGGTGGCAACGCGGGCAAGCGGGGCATCACCCTCGACCTGGGCAGCGAGGAGGGCAGGGAGCTGCTCCTCGAGCTTGTCGCACACTCGGACGTCCTCGTGGAGAACTTCACGCCCCGCGTCATGGCCTCGTGGGGGCTGACCTACGACGTCCTGAAGGCCGTGCGGCCCGACCTCATCTACGCACGACTGCCGGCGTTCGGTTCCGACGGCCCGTGGCGGGACCGATCCGGCTATGCACAGACCATTGAGGCGGTCTCCGGCATCGCCTGGATGACGGGCTACCCCGACACGCCGCCGCAGTTCGCCAATTCCGTCGGCGATCCACTCGCAGGCTCACACGCGACGATCGCGATCTCCCTGGCCCTCGAACACCGCCGACGCACCGGAGAGGGCTCTCTCATCGAGGCTCCGATGCTCGGCGGAGCGCTGAACATCTGCGCCGAGCAGTACGCCGAGTTCAGCGCCTACGGGGCACTCCTGAAGCGGGACGGGAACCGGAGCCCCACGGCGGCACCGCAAGGGCTGTACCTCTGCGCGGACTCCGGCGGTGACACGTGGGTCGCGGTCTCGGTCGAGACCGAGAGACAGTGGCACGGGCTGCGCACGGCCCTCGGTGAGCCGTCTGGATGGGACTGCCTGAACAGCCGCGAGCAGCGCCGGGCCCAGCACGACGCCATCGACGAGACCATCAACGCCTGGACGTCCGCACGCGGCGCGGCCGAGGTCGAAGACGTCCTGGTCAGCCACGGCGTGCCAGCTGCGGTCGTCGGCAACGGCGCCTTCCTGGATTCCAACCCGCAGCTGCAGGCCCGCGGCTTCTTCGAGGATCTCGCCGGCCACCCGGTCGTCGGATCGGCGACCCACTCCGGCTACCCGATCCGCTTCTCCGGTGGACCGCACCCGCCCGTGCATCGACGGACCCCGCCACTCCTGGGCGAGCACAACCGCGAGGTCCTCGGCGGCCTCCTCGGGCATTCCGACGTCCAGCTCGCCGCGTGGGAGGCCGCGGGCGTGATCGGGACGAAGCCGAAGCACGGCTGAGCCGGTCGGGATCAGCGTGCCGTCCGCTGGCAGGAGTGACGGGCCCGGAAACGACGACGACGCCGTCCGACCGAAAGGCGACCGCTGGTGTATGACGACGACGTCAGCTACGTGCGTGACCTGGGCCTCATCGCGCACAGGGCCCCCGTCCGGGTCGCCAACCCGATCTACCGCGAGGTCATTGTCCGGGTCCTGTCGTCGAGCATCCAGGAAAGCGTCACCGCCGACCCGCGCTCCTTCATCCGTCCCGACGGCACGTTCGATTTCCCGAAGGTGCTCGACGAGTTCGCGGACTGGTGGATCGAGCACGGCGACTTTCTCATCACCGGCGGCTTCTACAACGAGGCCGCGCCCCAGCTCATCCTCATGGGCTACCTTCAGCGCGTCGTGAACGGCGGCGGCTATGTCGAACGCGAATACGGCGTCGGTGCCGGCCGGATCGACCTGCACGTCCGCTGGCCCTACACCACCCCCGACGGCACCCGTCACCTCCAGCGAGAGGCCCTCGAGCTGAAGACCTGGAGAGCGGGCCGCGCCAACCCGCTCCCTCAGGGCCTCAAGCAGCTCGACCGTTACCTCGACCGCCTCGGTCTGGACGCCGGCACGCTGGCCATCTTCGACCAGCGCCCCGACGCCCCCGACATCGCCGAACGTACCGTCATCACCACGACGACCAGCCCTTCTGGCCGCACCATCACCCTCCTGCAGGGCTGAATCCGCGGGCGAGCCAACACGCGACGTCGTGCCGGCGATCCGGTTCACGCCGCACGACGATGCCCCGCGGCGGCAATAGCGGCCGTCCGCCCAGCGACGGGGTCGCCGCGAACCGCTAAACGACCAGGTCAGGGCTATGCGACACTTACCCATCGGACGGTTGGTGGACCTAACGCGCCAGAATAAGAACCACTCGATCTTTGTTCAGGGTCCCGAAATCACCATCCGCCCGGTCTCCACGCGTGCCTTGACCAGGGACGATTCCCGGTGAGCGCCAGGCCGGCAACATCATCTACCGAGATGAACACACGTTCCGCACACCTGGTAGTTCCGGACGCTCCGGTGCGACTGGTGACCGTGATCGTGGGGATCGTGGTCGGATTGACGTTCAATTCCGCGAGTATCCGCAGCGGGTGGTCAGGGTGCTGGTTGGTAGGCCGCGAGTCGGCCTGGGCTAGCTGCCAGAGAAGATCGAGACAATCGCGGAGGTGATCCTGGTTGTAGGCGACGGGCCACAGATAGTCTGCAGGTGCCGACCCGGTCCGCCTACGGTCGGGACCACCGCGCGGAGTCCGACTGCCAGCGCAGCCGGCACGGGAAGGATCTATCCGTAAAAAACCCGGCCCACGAGGGAGCCGGGTGGTCTAGACGCCCAGCTAAGCATGCGACGTGCGCGCCTGTCAAATACGCTCACCATCCAGGAGGGCGAGTGACCGTGCCGACTTGCACCGGCAGTTGCGCCGCGGTGAGGTCAGCACTGCGCAGGTTGTACCACCAGTGTCCGCCCACACCGGTCTCTGGCGAACCCCGCAGCGCGCTGGC
>NZ_CAUVXL010000082.1:11617-13342 GCF_963555915.1 Protofrankia sp. Cas4 | reverse complement strand
CCGGGAATGCGGCGAACATCGCCCCACCCGCGGTGAGCAGCCAGACCTCGTTGGCGTCCCACACCGGGCCGATGGTGCCGAGCACCGCCCGTCGGTCGGTCTCGTCGCTCCCGCCGACTACCGGCAGCAACGCGGCCACGCCGAAGTCGAAGCCTTCCAGGACGAAGAAGCCGACCCACAGGACGGCAACCAGTACGAACCAGAACTCCTCAAGCATCGCCCTACTCCTACCCGGCCGCCGGGCACGCGATCATCGCTTGTCTCGCGTGCCCGGCGGCTCTACGGTCAGCGGTCCTGGGATGTCAGTAGGCGAGCGACGGCAATGCCTCGCCAGGCCGGGATCGGCCGCCAATGGTCACGTTCGGGTTCAGGGCTGGTATCTCGTGCCGCCCGTGGCGCAGGAACAACTGCAGCGCGACGGCTGCCAACGCTCCGTAGATGACCGTGAAGCCGGCCAGAGTCGCGATCACCGCTGTCGTGGAGACCCCGGGCGACACGGCGTCGGATGTGCGCAACAGGCCGAACACGACCCACGGCTGGCGGCCCATCTCGGTGAAGATCCAGCCGGCGGTGTTCGCCAGATACGGCAGGGCCGAGGCCCACACGAATGCGAGCAGGAGATAGCGTCCGCCGGGCAGGTGGCCGCCGCGCATCCGCAGCAGCCCGAGCAGGGCAAGGCTGAAGTAGGCCGCACCGAGCCCCATCATGGCGCGGAAGTTCCAGAAGGTGACGCCCATCACCGGGGTGTAGTCACCCGGGCCGTACCTCGCGACCTCGGCGGCCTGCAGGTCGTTGACGCCCCGGACCGTCCCGGAGAACGTGTTGGTGGCCATGAAGGACAGCAGGTACGGCACCTTAATGTCGATCTTGTTCTCACCGTGCGAGACGTCACCGTAGGCGAACAGCGAAAGCCCCGCCCCGCGTTCGGTGTCCCACAGCGCCTCGGCGGAGGCCATCTTCATCGGCTGCTGGCGGGTCATGACCTGCCCCTGGAAGTGCCCAGAGATCATTACCCCGACCGACGCGACGGCGCAGACGACCAGGCCCAGGTGCACAGCCCGCCGGTGCAGCTCCACCTGGTGGCCCCGCCGCAGGTGCCAGCAGGACAGCCCGACCACCACGGCCCCGCCGGTCAGCAGCGAAGCCGCCAGCACGTGCGGGAAGGTGACCAGCTGCGTCGGATTCGTGAGCACCGCCCAGATCGAGGTGAGCTGCGCGTGCCCGGTGTCGGGGTTGATTCGGTAACCGACCGGATGCTGCATCCACGAGTTTGCCGCCAGGATGAAATAGGCGCTGATCACCGTTCCCAGCGACGCCAGCCAGATGGTGGCGAGGTGGACGTTCTTGGAGAGCCGGTCCCACCCGAAGATCCACAAACCGAGGAAAGTGGACTCCAGGAAGAACGCGATCAACGCCTCCATGGCCAACGGCGCGCCGAAGACGTCGCCGACAAAGCGCGAGTAGTCCGACCAGTTCATTCCGAACTGGAACTCCTGGACTATTCCCGTGACCACCCCCATCGCAAAATTGATGAGCATCAGCTTTCCCCAGAAGCGGGTCAGGCGGAGCCATTCAATGTGGCCGGTCCGGTTCCACGCCGTCTGCATGACCGCGACCAGCAGCGACAGTCCGATTGTCAACGGGACGAACAGAAAATGGTAGACCGTGGTGATGGCGAACTGCCAGCGGGCTATCGTGTCGTGACTCATCTGCCTTCCCTTTCAT
>NZ_CAUVXL010000082.1:0-11191 GCF_963555915.1 Protofrankia sp. Cas4 | reverse complement strand
CGGGCCTTTGGCCCTAGCGGATAACAGCGACCGGGCACGGAGCGTGCGTCACAACCTGGTGGCCGACGGACCCGAGCAGCAGACCGCCGAACCCGCCGTGGCCGCGGGCACCGACCACCAGCAACTGGGCCGCACGGGCGGCCACGATCAGGCCGTACGCTGCCGCAGCGGCGACCAGGGTGGCCTCGACGGCAATGTCGGGATTGCGTGCGAGCCCTTGTTCAACAGCGGTGTCAAGGGTGATGCCGGCAGCCTTTTCCAGCTCCGCCTCGTCGAACAGGGGGAGGCCGGCGGCATTCGGTGGCGGTTGGGGTTGCCAGCAGTGCGATACCAGCAACGGAACGTGACGCATCCTCGCCTCGACCGCAGCCCAGCGCAGTGCCGTCAGGGACGGCGCCGAGCCGTCGACGCCGACAAGAATCGGGCGACGGTCCGGCTGCGGTGGAGCCGGACCGCGTACGACCACCACCGGAACGGGGGCTTCCTGCACGCATCGCGCACTGACCGAACCGACGAACGTCCGGCGCATCCGGGCGAGCCCGCGTGCGCCGACAACGAGCATCAACGCGTCCCGGGACTCCTCGACGAGGGCGTCCGACGGCGCGTCGTAAACCGTCCTTTCCACGACATCGACACCGAGGTCACAGGGATGCGTCCGCCGGACCGCGTCATGCAGCACCTGCATTGCCGCACGCTCGAGGTCGTCGACGCCGATCGACGGCGAAATGTCGTCCACAACACGTGGACGCCCGCCCGGACCCCAGGCGAGCACCGCTCGTATCCGCGCGCCGGTCAACGCTGCGTGCACCAAAGTCCAGCGCAGGGCCAACTCGGCATCCGCGGACGCATCGATTCCCACCACGATATCGGATGTCGTCTCCACCCTGTTCACCCTCGCAGCGCCTGGCGACGCGAACGAGAGCGATTCGGGTAGACCGCGGGACCGAAAGTCCCGCCCGCGCGGGCCCGTCAGTGTTCCGGGGACTGCGGCCTCCGGGCGCGCGATCTGACGATCGTCGCGCGCCCTTTGGCCCTCAAGGCGGAAAGTCCGCCAGCACGGGCCCGTCAGGCGGAAAGTCCGTCAGCCGGAAATCTTGGTGGCGAACACCGCCGCCTGCGTCCTGCTGGTCAGACCGAGTTTCTCCAGGATGGAGGACACGTTGTTCTTGACTGTTTTCTCAGCGAGATGAATCCGGCTGGCGATCTGGCGGTTGGTCAGCCCCTCGGCGATCAGGCCGAGGATCTGACGCTCCCGCTCGCTGAGGGCCGAGAGCAGGCGATCTTCGGGCGCGCCGTCGCGCAACCGGGTCAGCACCCGCTGGGTGACCGCGGGATCGAGCATGGACTGGCCGGACGCCACTGTCCGGACCGCGCCGATAAGATCGTTACCTCTGATCTGCTTGAGCACATAGCCGGCGGCGCCGGCCATGATCGCGGCAAAGAGAGCTTCGTCGTCGTCGTGGGATGTCAGGATCAGGCAAGGGACCTCCGGTGTACCGGAGCGGATGTCACGACACACATCGATGCCGCTGCCGTCGGGCAGGCGCGCGTCGAGTATGGCGACGTCAGGACGTAGCGCCGGGATGCGCCGCAGGGCCTCGGCCACCAGGCCGGCCTCCCCCACGACCTTGATGTCGCCCTGGCTTTCCAGTAGCTCGCGCATCCCGCGCCGGACGATCTCGTGGTCATCGAGAACGAATACGCGGACAGGCTCCACCGAACCGACGATACCCGCCGAGGGGGCCTTAGCGACCATGGATCGCAGGCAACAGGACATGACAGACCGAAGGGCCTACCGTCGTGTAGGTGACTAGCAGCGACACTCTGTCGAAGGACCTCGCCCGCACGGTCGTCGAGACAGCGGGTCTGGCCCCGTCAATCCACAACACCCAGCCGTGGCGTTGGCGAGTGAGCGCCACCGGCTTGGACCTCCTGGCCGATCTCTCCCGCCGGCTCGACGTCGCCGACCCCGATGGTCGTCAACTCCTGCTGAGCTGCGGCGCGGCGCTCCTGCACGCCCGCCTCGCCATCCGCGCCGCCGGGCTCATCCCAACCGTGACGATCTTTCCGGCGACCCGTGACGACCTTGACGCCGGACCGTTGGCCACGATCCACATCAGCCCCGCCACGAGCGCCCAACCCGCTGATCCCGACAACGACATGCTGCTCGCGGCAACCCGCCATCGGCGCACCGACCGCAGGCCCTTCGACCCGCGCACCCTGGAGCCCGACGCGCTGCGGGCGCTGCGGCGGGCGGCCGAGGTGGAGGCTGGGTGGCTGGTGTCCCTGGACGACGCCGACCTGCGCATCGACACGAGCGTGCTGATCGCCCGCGCCGACTGGTTGGAGAACCACGACCCGGCCTATCGGGCGGAACTTACGGCATGGAGCCGAACCACCGCGGATGCGGTCGACGGCATACCCCGCGATGTGGTGATCAGCTCAGATCAGCCGCGGCAGTCCGAATTCACGATCCGTGACTTCAATGTGGTCGGTGAACCCGGCCTGGCACTACACCAGACTGACGTGGAACGTCCCATGGTGGTCCTGATCGGCACCGACGGCGACACGCCGACCGATCGCCTGCGAGCCGGCCAGGCCATGGAACGGGTTCTGCTGACCGCGACCGCGCGGGGTATAGCCACGTCTCCGCTGGGTCAGGCCGTTGATCTTGAGGCGACCCGGGAGCTGCTGCGGCATTCGATCGGTGGCCTCGGGCACATCCAGATGATCATCAGGGTCGGCTACCCGCTGCCGGACGCCGAGCCGTTGGAGGCGACACCCCGCCGGTCGGTCGACGACATCCTGCGGTTCGAGTGAACGGGTCCGAGTGAACGGGTTCGCATGAACGCGCGCCCAGGTACGAAGGTGCCGGCCGCGCAGGTCGCCTCTCGGCGCGTGGTCGCTCGCAGCGACAATGGGGTGAGCCCGGGGGCCATGTCACGGCCGGCACCTCACCACAGTACCGGGTTCCCGGCCGTCGCATCGTGCTGCGGTCAGATCGCCGGAGACGTTGCACGGGACGAGAGCCGGGAAGTTCCTCGTGGATGCCGGCGGTTGTCCTTTGAGGTGAGCCTCAACCGCGCCGTACCCCTGTCCGTCCTCGACCTGGTGCCGGTCGCATCAGGTTCAACGCCCACCCATGCGGTGCGCAATACCCTTGACCTGGCACGCCACGCCGACCGGCTTGGCTACACCCGGTACTGGATCGCCGAACACCACGGCATGCCTGGGATCGCGAGCTCCGCGACCTCCATCCTGATCGGACAGGTCGGGGCCGCGACGAGCGGCATTCGGATCGGCTCGGGCGGAATCATGTTGCCCAACCATGCACCGCTCGTGATCGCCGAGCAGTTCGGGACCCTCGGAGCACTGTTTCCGGGACGGGTCGACCTCGGCATCGGACGGGCACCTGGAACGGACGCGGCAACCGCCCGAGCGCTGCGGCGCTCGACCGGCCCGCTGTCCGCCGATGACTTCCCCGCCCAGCTCGCCGAGCTCGTCGCCTTCCTCGGCGGCACCTTCCCCCCCGATCATCCACTGCGGGCGGTGACCGCCGTTCCGCACAGCGACATGCCGCCGATCTGGTTGCTCGGCTCCAGCGGCTACAGCGCCCAGGCCGCCGGGATTCTCGGCCTGCCGTTCGCCTTCGCTCACCACTTCAGCTCGGCCAACACACGTCCGGCACTTGATCTGTACCGGTCGACGTTCCGCCCGTCGCCGGGCCGGGACCGGCCCTACGCGATGGTTGCCGCTGCTGTCCTGTGCGCGGAAACCGACACGGCCGCGCAGTGGCTTGCCGGGCCGACCAAACTGGCGATGTTGCGGCTGCGGCAGGGGCAGCCGGGCGTGTTTCCCACCCCCGCGCAGGCCCATGCGTATCCCTGGACGCCGGCCGAACGCGCCGCAGCCGACAACGCGACGGCGTCCCACATCGTCGGGTCGCCCGAGACCGTCCGGGGCGGCCTGGACGCGCTCATCGACGCGACGGACGCGGATGAGATCATGATTACGACGAACGTCAACCCGCATGCCGACCGGCTGCGTTCCTACGAACTGATCGCCGAGTTCGCGGACCTGTCACGCCACCCCGTGTCCAGTGGGGCACCAGCGAGCCGTACCGGATGAAATCCGTGGCGAACGTGTGCCCGAATCCCAGCGAATGACGATGTGTGACGCGCCTGCATCCAGTTTGATCTGACTCGCAGGTCCGCCGGGTGGGGGCGAGACCGGGCAGCCCACGGGGGGAGCTGCCCAGCGCCTCCACCACGGCGTAGCGCCGGCCCAGCTCAGCGCCGGCACAGCGCTGGGCGGGCAGACGTCAGGACGTCAGGACCGCGGCGCTGACATAGGCGAGACTGAACTGGGTGTCGGACCGGGCGCCGGCCGGGTCCACACAGAAGACCGAGACCGTCACGTCGCCGGCGGTGCTGCCGCGCGGTGAACTCCAACCACCGATCGCGCACCGGTGGGTCGGCTCACCGTAGGGGATGACCTCGACGGTGTCCGGGGTGCGGCCGGCCGCCGGGAAGGCCACCTCATACGCACCGGCCGAGAGGTGCCGGACGGTGTTCGCCTTGCCGGCGCTGTTGGCGGTGTACCGGTCCCACACCTCCACCGTCCTGCCCAGGGGCGGCTGCACGATCTTCCCTGAGCCGGCGACCTCCTGGCCGGTGAAGGCATGCCCGAACGACACGTTGTCCGCCCCGATCATCGCGTGCTGATTGGTGTAGATGAGGACGAACGGGGTGTCGGTCCAGGTCTCGCCCACGGCGCAACCGACGAAGATGGTCTGCCGGTCGGCCTTCTCGTCCCGGCCGAGCGGGTTGCAACCGGCCGGGGTGGAGCCGATCGCGTTGACCTGGAGGTTGTTGCCCTCCCGGGCGGAATAGGTCGGACCGACCAGATCGATCGAGTAGTGCCCGACCCCGATCCGGTTGATCGAGATGGACGCGGCCGGGCCGGCGGCGTCGTAGTGGTCGCCCGCCGGGGTCGACGCCTGGCCGGGGGCGTCGTCGCGAAAGTAGGTATAGGGCGGCGGGACCGACACCGACGCCCCGGTGGGGGTCGGGCTCACCCCCTGCCCGCGGAAGTACGTGTCGGAGAAGGTCGACGGCGCACGATAGGACGCCGGCGCGAAGGTGAACAACGCGGTGAACCGCGAGTCGGCGTAGTCCCCGGCCGGCGACCGGCAGGACAGGGTCACATCCTCGGCCGAACCCGACCGTACCCACCGCTCGGTGTGGCAGCTCACGGGCTGGTCGCCGACCGCGGACGCCACCGCGACACCGCGCCCGCCGGGTACGCCGATCCCTGGGAACGTCACGCTGTAGCGACCGACATCCCGCCGGACCACCGTCGCCGCCGCACCACTGCCGCCCGCCGCACCACTGCCGCCCGCCGCGGACTGCCAGCTGCCGGCCTGAACAAAGGGCGCGGGCGTCCGCGCGACGTCAAGGGGCGGCGCAGCCTCGTCCGAGCGGACAAAGCCCCACACCGGCGCGGTGGGGTCGGTCGCCGGTGGCGCAGCTGTGGGTGACCCACCCGAACCTGCGCTTGATGCCGCCGCCGACGCAGGCGACACCGGTGAACTCGCATTACCACAACCCACCGCTAACAGGAAAGCGGCCACCACACCAACAAACACAGAAGCGCTTACCGAAGACAACCGTCGCGACCGCGCCATACCAGGAGCATGTCATGCCTGATCCGATGGGAAAGCCGGGAGTCAGCGAGACGACCGCGGGAGTACCTTGAAGACCTGTCCGGCCGGTCTGAGCGGACGTTGCGAATGGCACGCGCTCTGGGGGTAGGTCGACAATGACGGCGCCGGATGCGGCTCTGAACGCACAGATGGCCCCGCTGGGTCCCCACGACCCCGCCCAGCTCGGTGCTTACACCCTGCTGGGCACGCTCGGCCAGGGCGGAATGGGAACCGTCTATCTCGGGCGCACCGAAACCGGCCGGCTGGTCGCCATCAAGGTGATCCGGGCCGACGTGGCCGACGACCACGAGTTCCGGTCGCGTTTCCGGCTGGAAGCCGAAACGGCCCGCCGGGTCGCCCGGGTGTGCACCGCCGAGGTACTCGACGCGGCACCGGATGCCGAACAACCGTATCTGGTCACCGAGTTCATCGAGGGCCGGACGCTGGCGAAGTTCGTGACCGAGAACGGCCCGCTGTCGGCGGCGAACCTTGAGCAACTCGCGGTCGGCGTTGCCGCGGCCCTGACCGCGATCCACAGCGCCGGCATCGTGCACCGGGACCTCAAGCCCTCCAACGTGGTGCTCTCCCCCTTCGGGCCCCGCGTCATCGACTTCGGGATCGCCCGCGCGCTGGACGCCGTCAGCGACCTCACCGGGGACCTCCAGCAGCTCGGCACCCCCGCCTTCATGGCACCCGAACAGATCCAGGGCGAGCCGGTCACCCCGGCGGTGGACATCTTCGCCTGGGGCGGGCTCATCACCTTTGCCGCAACCGGCCGCTACCCCTTCGGCGAAGGCAGCGCGCAGGTTCTGCTCTACCGTGCGGTGAGCGAGGAGCCCCGCCTGGACGGGCTGGACAGCCCCCTGCGCGAGATCGTCGCGAGCGCGATGGTCAAGACTCCCGCAGCCCGACCGAGCGCGCAGCAGCTGATGCTGCGCCTGCTCGGCGAGCCGCTGTCGACAGAGCAGGTCGACCCCGAGGCAACGGTCACCCAGGTGTTACGCGACTGGCAGCTACCCGCGCCCGGTGGCGCGTCCGGTGGCGCGTCCGGTGGCATTGCAACGCGCGGCACCCGTGGGACGTCCACGCCGGCCACCGTTCGGGGCGACAGCCCGCTGCCGCGGCCCCGCCGCCGGACAGCGCTGGTCGTCGCGGGCAGCGGGGTCGCGGTGGCGGCGGTGGCCGGGGCGGTGCTGGCGCTGGCCACCGGCTCCGACCCGGGCGACAACCAGGCGAAGGTCACCGACATCCTGCCGAAGGCCGCTGTCGCGCTCGGCGACGACACGCTGGTCTACTCCAGCGAGCAGGACGGCAAGAAGGACATCTTCAGCGCGCAGGTCGGCCCGAACGGCCTGGTGGGATCGCCGCGAAAGCTGACCCACGATACGGATCCGGACACGCTCCCGGTGATCGTCGGGCCCAGACGCAAGACCGTCCTCTACACGGTGGGTGACTCCTCCCCCAGCCTCAAGGCGATCGCCGCCGACGGCAGCGGCCTGCCGATCTCCCTTTTCACCGCCGGCCCAGCGCTGGACGTCCAGCTCGCGTCGGACGCCCGGGCGTCGGTCGACCCCACCGGGAGGTTCGTCGTGATCAGGGCTGTCCGCGGCCCGAACGACGGCTCAACCGGCCTCTACGTCATCGCGATGGACGGGTCGAGCGTCCGGCAACTACCCGTACCCGCCGGGGCCACCGACCCGTCCTGGTCACCGACGGACAACCGAATCGCCTACTTCGTCAGCGAGAACGGGAGCAACGGCGGCAAGCTGTTCACCGTCGACGCGTTCAACACCGGCGCCCAGCCCGTCGCACTCACCGACGGTAGGGACGGTCTCGACGCCGACCCGTGCTGGTCACCGGACGGCAAGAGGATCGCGTTCCGCCGCAGCGCCGGTACGAACCTCGCCGAGCTGGACATCTACGTCATGGACGCCGCCGGTGGCGCAGCCGCGCAGCTGACCAACGCTCCCGGCCAGGACCAGGACCCGTCGTTCGCCGCCGGGGACGACAAACGGATCGCCTTCACCAGCCAGCGCGACGGCGCCACCAACCGCGAGATCTACGTGACGGACGCGAACCGCCTCGACGACGCCCACGCGCAGCGGCTGACCACGTTCAACGGTCTGAACGCCACCCCCCGCTGGCAGTCCGGCTGAGCGCGGGGGGCGGCAGTCGCGGCTACGCCGGCTTGCGCTTGGCGGTCTTCGGGTCCATCCGACGGATCAGGAAGGCCGTGGCGATGACGCAGATCACGCCGATCCCCACGCCGGCGGCGATGTCGGTGAGGTAGGCCGACGATGTGTGGTCGAAGAACGGGTCCACGACCACCTTGTTATTGATCAATTTGCCGTCTGGGCGGGTAGCGCCGGCAAGGCTGATCCGGTTGAGATCACCGACCGAGGACAACCCGGCAAAACCCCAGCGGGCCGGCGCGATCAGGCTGATCTGCTCCAGGCCGGGCTTGCCGTGGACGGGCAGGATGCCACCGCTGAACACCAGCTGCGCCATGGTGAGGAGCACGAGCAGCGGCATGGTCTTGTCCGCGTTGTCGACCAGTGCGGAGATGACGAGCCCGAGCATGGCCGAGGACAGCGACACCACGATCACCGCGATCAAGCATTCGACCAGGGAGTTTCCGAACGCGACCCCCTCGGCGGGCTGTCTGCCGACCAGCGCGATCAGGGTGAACGGGATGGCCTGCAAGGTCGTGATCAGCGCCAGAACGAGGATCTTCGAGCCGATGTAGGCCGTCCGGGACAGCCCGATCGCCCGTTCGCGGCGATAGATCGCCCGTTCCTTGACGATCTCACGGACCGAGTTCGCCATCCCCATGAAACAGGCGCACAACACCATCACCAGCAGGATCGTGCCGGCGTCCGCGTTCGGCGAGCCGTCCCCGGCGAGGTCGAAACTGCCGGGTATCGCCCGCGGGATCAGCCCGAGCAGGAACGGGAACACGACGATGAGCCGCAGGTAGGACTTGTCGGACGCAACCACCGCCAGCGTCCGCCGACTTAACGTGATCAGCTGGGAGAACACCGACTGCTGGCGGATGCTCGGCAGGTCTTCGCGCGCCGGGCGGGCCGACGGCGCGGTCACCGACGCGGGCACGTAGTAGCGCGACTGGCGGAACCGGGCCGCCGACTCCGCCCCCGGCGTCGCCTCCAGCATCAGGAAGACATCCGGGTAGTCCTTCTTCCCGAAGAAGGACAGCGCGTCGCGCGGCGGGCCGAAGTAGGCGACGTACCCGCCGGGGGCGAGTACCAGGACGTAGTCGCAGAGGTCGAGCTGAGCCACGCTGTGGGTGACCACGACGACCGTACGGCCGTCGTCGGCCAGCTTGCGCAGCGACTCCATGACGTTCTTGTCCATGCCCGGGTCGAGCCCGGAGGTGGGCTCGTCCAGGTAGAGCAGGGTGGGTTTGGTCAGCAGCTCGAGCGCGACGCTGGTGCGCTTGCGCTGCCCACCCGACAGCCTGGCCACCTGGGTGCCGGCGTGCTGGGTGAGCCCGAGCTCCGCGAGGACCTCGTCCACCCGGGCGCCGCGTTCCTCCTTGGTCGTGTCCGGCGGGAACCGCAGCTCGGCGCCGAACTCGAGGGCCCGCCGCACGGTCAGGGTGGTGTGGAGCAGATCCTCCTGGGGCACGTAACCGATACGGCGGCGCAGCTCGTCGTACTCGGAGTACATGTTCCGACCGGCGTAGCGCACCTCGCCCTTGTCCGCCGGGCGGAACCCGGTGAGGGCGTTGAGCAGGGTGGACTTGCCCGCGCCACTCGGCCCGACCACCGCCAGCAGCGCGCTCCCACGCAGCCGGAAGGTCATGTCGTGCATGAGCTGTTTCTGGCCGGCCCACACGTTCAGACCGTCGGCCTCGAAGCTGACGTCCCCGGAGTCGATGTACTCGACGAGCTCGTTGCCGACAAGTTGGAACACATGGTGACCGACGGCAATCACCGCGCCCTGCGGTACCGGCTCACGGATGATGCGCTTGCCGTTGACGAACGTGCCGTTCGCGGACTCGAGATCGGCGATCTCCACATCGCCGGCACCGGTCCCGCTGTGACCGACGAACAGCTCCGCATGCCGGCGGGAAGCCAGCAGGTCACCCACGACGATGTCGTTGTCGCGGGACCGCCCGATGGACATCCTGCCGGGGTGCAGCGGGTAGGCCGTCTGGCGTTCGTGCTCACGCTCAAGGTCGGGTCCACCGGCGTCATCCAGACGCCGCGGGGCCTGCCTGGGCAGCTGCGGTCCGGACTCGACGCGGGCGGCGCTGCGCAGCATCGTCGGCATCTCGAAATGCGGATCATCGTACTCGGAGGGAGCCTCGCCGGTGGCGGGCACCTCAGGCAGGACGACGACCTCCGGTCCGGTCGGGGTACCGAGCCGGAAGCGGATCTCGCCGTTCACGTCCACGCTCTGCACCCGCTGGCCGTCGAGCCAGGTTCCGTTCGAGCTGATGTCCCGCACGGCCCAGCCCGCGCCGACCGGTTCGATCAGCAGGTGCCGGCGGGACACCCGACTGTCGGGCATGACGAAGTCGGCCGAGCGGGCACGCCCGACGACGAACGGCTGGCCGGCAGGCACGGTGGCCACGATGGCGCCGCTGACGACTCTGAGGGTCGTCTGCACGTGTTTCCCCCTTCAGGACGGGACACAGGCCGGATGCCCCGCCGAACTACTTCGACATGGATCGTCCGATCTTGCGGGTCGTCCGAATCGTAGCGTCGTCCACAGACCATGATCCAGGTCGGGTGGACCAATCACCACGGACACAACGCAGGGGGCAGACTGCGCGGGGTCGGCCATGTCGGTACCGGACATGTCCACAGCAGTCATGACCACATCAGTCATGTCCGGAGACGACCGACCACGAGTCCGACAGTATCCGCCAACGAGTAATAATTGCCTGTCGCCCACCCGGCGGTCCGGGAACTGTCGCTGATTCGACGCGGCGCGGGAACGGAGCGGAGATCCACGGGGTGACCGCCGGCTCAGCCAGCGGCCCCGGCAGGAAGGATGACGTCGGTGGCCGCCGCCCTCACCGCGATGCCGTTGCTGCCGGCCGTGGCACTCTGGATCCGCAGGTTGAACGGCAGCCCGGCGATCGGCAATGGAATCGCCGGCAGCGCCAGACCCCCGGGTAGAACCAGCGTGAGGTTGTTGTCCTTGACGGTGAAACCCGTTTCGATCGACTGCGAACCAATGATCGAACCCAGGATCGGCAATGACACATCCACATTCACTTTGACCTTGCCGTCGCTGCCGGGCGCCACCTGGACCTTCCCGATCGAGAGCTTCAGGCTCGCCAGATAGGTGTTGAGATCGCTGTAGCTGATCTGCACATCGGCGGTCACCTTGTCCACCGGGACCTGCCCCACCTGGCCGCGGATCGCGTCCCCGAACGGTACGTGAACGCCCTGTAGGCGGGCTGTCACCGCCGAGATACGCGGCCCGGGTGTGGAGATGCCCGTCACCGTCACCCGC
>NZ_CAUVXL010000081.1:0-8574 GCF_963555915.1 Protofrankia sp. Cas4 | reverse complement strand
TCGTCATACTTACCGAACAGGATCTGGGTCAGGAACGGGATGCCGCCGATGCTGACGTCGGTCACCGTGGGTGGCGCGACCGTCGGATCCTTGCTGGACTGGGCGACCGCCGCCTGCGCCTTCGCCTTCATCTGGCTTTCGGCGATCGGTACCGACGCACGGTCGGCCACAACCAGCAACGCGAACAGCACGATCAGTGTGATGATCGGCCATCTGCGTCGACGCCGCCGGCGAGCCGGAGCGGTCTGCGAGGCCATCACGCCGGCCGGCTCGACCGGTGGCACGGCTGACGGGCGCTGCGCCGTGTAATCGGAACCGGCCCCGTAACCCGGGTACGCCGGGCCGCGGTCCGCCGGGCGCGACTCGGCCCGGTAGGACTCGTCCCGGTAGGACTCGGCTGGATGGGCACCGGCCGGATACGAATCGGTGCGTCGGGTGTCGGCAAGGGGCGGGTTCGCCGGCCGGACGGGATCGGCGCGGGTTCGCGGTTGTCGACCGGCCGGGCGGAACGAATCCGCCGGCGGCGGCGGACCAACGGGACCCACGACCTGTGCCTTGCGCGTTCCACCGCCCGGCTGGGTACCGGCGGGCGGTGGCAGGCGGCGGGTCGAGTCCTCCGACCCGCTACCCCGGTCCGAGTCGTCATCAGGTCCACGTCTCACGGTCTGGATGGTCGCACGATCGGCGGGTCCTGGCACGACTTGGGTCAGACAGGCGTCAGACCTCCCCGAACAGCTGCGGTGCCCGGTCGGACCCTTTCGGTGGGACGAGTCGGAAAACCGATCCGCGCGGGGCCGAATAGACGTTCCAGAAGTGCTCGGCCACCGCCTCCGGCGAGAGCGGGCCGGCAGGTGCGACGCGGGCCTCCAACACCACGGTTCGAAGCCGGATTCCACGCGCCTGCAGCACCGGCGCAAGCGACGTCCCGAGCGCGAGCAGACCGGCCTTGCCGATCGCGAGGGCGAAGCGCCCGGCGGCCGGTTCGGTGCGCAGCCCGGCCGCGGTCAGCAGCACGCATGTCGAGGGACGATCAGCCAGCAACCCCACAGCGGCCTGCACCACGGTGAGAGCGCCGGTCACGTTGACCGCCAACGTCTGGTTGACCGTCTCCGCCGACACCGACAGCGCAGTGCCCCGGATGCTCAGCTTCGCGTTGTAGACGACGGCGGTCAGGCCGCCGAGCCCGTCTGCGAGTTTGCCCAACGCCGCGGTGACGGCGCCCGGCTCGGTGACATCGGCAACTTCGCCGGCGACCGCGACATCCTCCCGGGCGAGGTCGGCTTCGATCCGCCCGACCGTGTCGGCCGAACGAGCGATCACGCCGAGCGCGAAGCCCTCCCGGGCAAACCGGCGCAGGAGCTGGACGCCGAAGGCCCGCCCCGGTCCGACGACGACGAGCGCCCGCTCGTCCTCCTGCTGCTGCTGCATGCGCTTACCGTAGGAGAATTCCCGGATTGAGGATTCCGGCCGGGTCAAGGGTGTCCTTGACCGAGCGCAGGACGGCCATCCCGATGTCACCGATCTCTGCCGCGAGCCACGGCTGATGGTCGGTGCCGACGGCGTGATGGTGGGTGATGGTCCCGCCCGCGTCGAGGACCGCGCGGGTGGCTGCGGCCTTCACCGCCACCCAGCTCGCCACCGGTTCGCCGGGCTGGGGACACACGACGGTGAAGTACAGCGACGCGCCGGTCGGGTAGACGTGCGAGATGTGACACATGATCACCCCCGGCGCATCCTGCGCGGCCAGGGCCGCGACGATCGCGTCCCGTACACCGGTGTACAGGCCGGGCAGCGTCGACCAGAACCCGGCCGTCTCCAGCGTCTCGGCGAACATCCCGACGTCCAGCAGGGCATCGCGCAGGTACGGGCCGCGAAAGCGGTCACGCACCCAGCTGGCCCCGATGTCGCGCCCCAACGCGACCGCGCCGGCCGCGTGCAGCAGTTCGCCGACCTCGGACCGGCGCGCGGCGACCCAGCCGGCCCGGCCCTCGTACCCGGTGATCAGCTGACAGCCGCCGCCGGTGGCTGGGTCGCCGGTGCCGGTGCCGGAGTCGCCGGTGGCGGGGTCGCCGCCGACAGGGCCACCGCCGGGCAGGCCGGCCGCGGTCTCGACCTCATCCGAGAGCCGCACGACCGTCGGCAGCAGATCCCGCTGTGCCAGGGCGCGCAGCACGTCGGCCGCGCCGGTGAAATCCGTCAGGCGCCAGCCCTCGTAGTAGGTCGCCTCGGGCCGGGGTCGCACCCGCAGCCGCACCTGGGTGATGACCCCGAAGGCGCCTTCGGAACCGAGTACGAGCTCGCGCAGATCGGGTCCGGCGGCGGACGCGGGCGCGCGGCCGAGTTCCCAGGTGCCGACCGGGGTGGCGACCCGGACGCCGAGGACCATGCTGTCGAACCGACCGTGGCCGGCGGATGCCTGGCCGCTGGACCGGGTCGCGGCGAACCCACCGACCGTCGCGTACTCCCACGACTGCGGCAGATGGCCGAGGGTGAAGCCGTGCGTGGCGAGCCCGGCCTCCAGCGCCGGGCCGCGCATACCTGGTTCAACTGTGACGATATGTGACTCGGCGTCGACGCTGACGAGCCGGTTCATCCGGGCCATGTCGAGCGCGATCACACCGGCAAGGCCGGCACGGACGGCGACCAGGCCGCCGACCACCGACGTCCCGCCACCGAACGGAACCACCGCGAGCCGATGGCGGCCACAGACCGCGAGCACGGCGAGTACCTCGTCGTGGCTTGCGGGCAGGACGACCGCGTCCGGGGCATCCATGGCGTCGCCGGCGCGAAGACGCAGCAGGTCGGTCGTGGACCGCCCACGGCAGTGCCGGACCAGGCTCGCCCGGTCGTCGCGTACCCAGGCCGGACCGAGCACGCCCACCAGAGCCGCACGCGCGTCGTCGCCAAGCCTGCCCACCGGCAGCCGCAGCGCATCCGGGCCCACCGGTGGGGTGTCGCGGCAGGCGGTACCCAGAACCTGTTCCAGCAGGGAGCGGACACCAGCGGGTAGCGGTATGTGCGCCTCCGCCGCGCCCCAGCCCCACCAGACCGTGCCGCCGTCAGCTCCCGTCATCCCGTCATCCCGTCATCCGGCCAACACGAACAATCAGCAGGACTCGTTGTCAGCGGTGACACGACATACACTGTGACAGATGTGGTCACAGCGTGACCGTCCTATGCGCACCGTGTTACCGCACACCGTGTTACCTGACCGGGCCGGGGACGCGCAACCGACCGGGTCGCTCAATCGCCGGCAGCGCGATCGGGATCTCGCCGATCTGACGGGCGGAACCGTCGTCGACGTTCTCGTCATCGGCGGCGGGGTGACCGGGACAGGCGTGGCGTTGGACGCCGCGAGCCGCGGCCTGTCCGTCGCGCTCGTGGAAGCCCACGACCTGGCCTTCGGCACCAGCCGGTGGAGCTCCAAGCTCGTCCACGGCGGATTGCGCTACCTGGCCACCGGCGACGTCGCGCTGGCCCGTCAGTGCGCCCGGGAACGCGACATCCTGCTACGCACCACCGCGCCACATCTGGTGCGGCCGCTGCCGATGGTGTTTCCGTTGATGGCCGGCCTCCCCACCTCCGCTGCTCTGGTCGCCGACGCCGGCCTGCACGCCGCCGACCTGATCCGGCGTGGCGCCGGCACCCCGCGGTCGGTGCTGCCTGGGCCTCGACGGTTGAGCGCGGTCGAGACCCAGGCCATGGTGCCGGCGCTGCGGACCGCCGGGCTGCGCGGCGGACTGCTGTCCTGGGACGGCCAGCTCGTCGACGACGCGCGCCTGGTCGTCGCGATCGCTCGAACGGCGGCCCGGTACGGCGCACGGATCATCACGCACTGCCCGGTCCGATCCATCGACGGGGATGGAGCCGCCGCGGTCGACATGCTCACCGGCACCGCGGTCACGTTCCGTTCGCGGTCAGTGGTGAACGCAACCGGAGTGTGGGCCGGCGAGCTGTGCGGCGACATCACCCTGCGCCCGAGCCGCGGAAGCCACCTTGTCGTGGCGGACAGCGTCTTCGGCGGGCTCCGGACGGCGATCACCATGCCGGTACCGCATGAACGTAACCGATATGTGTTCGCGCTGCCGCAACTCGGTGGGCGGGTCTACGTCGGGCTCACGGACGAACCCGCCGACGCCGTGACCGACACCCCGGCGGCGACCCCGGCCGAGACCGAGTTCCTGCGCGACGTCGTCTCCAGCGTCCTCGCGGTACCCGTTGACCGGGCCGACGTCCTGGGCACGTTCGCCGGGCTGCGCCCGCTGCAGGCCGGGACGGCCAGGCGCACCGCGGACCTCTCGCGCCGCCACACCGTCGTCACCTCTGCCAACGGCGTGGTGACCGTCGTCGGTGGCAAGCTCACCACCTACCGGCAGATGGCCGCGGACGCCGTGGACGCGCTGGCGGGGGCACGTGGGCTGCGCACCGGGCCCTGTCGGACCCGAGCGCTGCCCCTGGTGGGCGCGGCCGAGCGGTCGGTGCTCGCCGACGTGGCCGCGCCGCGCCGGTTGGTCGCCCGCTACGGCACCGAGGCGCCCGCCGTGATCGAGTGCGCGCGGGGCGATCCGGCACTGCTCGCGCCCTTGTGTGACCGTGTGGACACCACTGGCGCGGAACTGGTGTTCGCGCTGCGGCACGAGGGTGCTCTCGACGCCGGCGACCTGTTGGACCGGCGCACCCGCATCGGCCTGGTGCCGGCCGACCGTGCCGCCGCGCTCCCCCACGTCCTGGCCCTGCTCGCCGCCGCGGAAACCTGACGACGGTCAGGCTGTGTGGCCGGGTCATGTGGCCGGGTCATGTGGCCGGGTCATGTGGCCGGGTCATGTGGCCGGGTCATGTGGCCGGGTCATGTGGCCAGGTCATGTGGGGACAGGCCAGCGCAGTTCGAGGCAGGCCTTGCCGTCCGCGACGTCGGCGCTGACCTCAAGGACGGGTCCCGGCCACGACTGTGGCAGCCGAACCGGATCCACGAACGTCCCGGCCGCCACCGGGAAGGACACGAACACGCTGCCGGACTCGGGCGAGGACAGGACGGTCAGCAGCACCGGCCCGGCCGGAACCGAACGCAACGCCTGGCCGATCGCGACCACGATGCCCTCCTGCAGGACGCCTGGACACCGGCGCAGGTCACCGGCAAGCTGCACCTCGACGTCGATACCCCGCGACTCGGCGGCCTCCACCACCGGCTCCAGCACCCCGAGTGACCCGGGCGGACCAGCCGTGGAGGCCAGCGTCCGGCGCAGCACCGACGCCCGACGGGTGCACCGTTCCCGCACCGCAGGGTCACGCGGGTCGAGCTGGCCGCCGGCGATCGCGCGCAGCAGCGGCAGGGTGTCGCTGTCGATGTCACGCAGGCCACGATCACGGTCGGCGAGAATCCGCGCGGCCGCTTCCGTCCGGCCGGCGAGCTCGGCCTCGTCCTGCATGGCCTGGGCGGTGGCCTGCGCCGTGCTCCGCAACGCCGGGCCGAACGCGTTGATCAGTGCCTGCAGGGACCACAACCCGTACACGGACGTGCTAAGGCGGGAGAGCACGATCGGTCCGGTATCCCCGCCCAGCAGCACGATCGAGACGAGCAGCACGGTCGCGGCGGCCACGGCCACCAGCCACTCCCGCGCCGGGCGAGATACCACGACCAGCACGAGAAGTACCGGCAGCGCCATCGTGGTCGGCCAGTCGATCATCCTGATCGTGTCCCCGCCGGTGGTGTTGAGCCCACCGGCGACGGCGGTCGTGAACGCGAGGATGACCACGCCGGCGGCCTCCACCCGGTTGAGGCTGCGATGCCACATCACCCGGACTGCGAGGGCGACACCTGCGCCGATCGCCACCCACAGCGCGACCGATACGACCGGCCGGTGCACCCGGTCCCAGTAGCCGATCACTGTCAGGGCCAGCAGCCCCTGCCAACTGGCGACGGCGAGTGCGACCATCCGCCGCACGCCGGTGTCGTAGTGCCGGCGAAGGTAGCCGACCGCATCGGGCGGCTCGACCGGGGAGGCAGGCGCCCGCCAGGCCATCACGACCGTGGTTCCACGCCCGGGTCGACTGTCGATCTCAATGCTGCCGCCGACGTCGGCGACCCGTTCGGCGATCGAGGCACGCAGGCCGAGCCGCTGCGGATCTGTCCGGCCGGGATCGAAGCCGACACCTTCGTCGCTCACCGTGATATCAAAATGATCATTCCGGCAGTGGGCGACAACCGTCGCCCGGCGGGTGTGGGCATGTCGCGCGACGTTGGCCAGCGCCTCCCCGGCGGCGGCCGTCAGCGCCGCCACGACCAGCGACGGCGGGTCCGCGCCCGCGTCCCGGTGGACGCGCACCTGCACATCGAGTCCGTTGTCACGGGCGTCCGCGGCGAGTCGACTGAGCCGCTCGGTGAGCTCGACGCGCGCATACCAGTCGTGCCCGGCGATGAGATCCTCCATCGCCTCGACGCTGCGCGCGCACCGGCGTCGGGTCGGCTCGTCGTCCACGCCACCGCCCCATCCGATGCCGGTGAGGGTGTTGAGCACCGTGTCGTGGATGACCCGTTCCCGTTCCCGCCGGTCGCGCCGGCGGGCGTCGGTGACCGTCGCGGCCCGCAACCGCTCGGCTCCGGCCGCCAACCGCGCGTCCGCGGCGACCGCGTTGCGCTGCAGCCTGGTCACGGCCAGCCGGAACACCAGGCAGACCGCGACGAGCAGGCCGGTGGAGCCGGCCACCTGGGGCATCGCCGTCGGTGCGCTGCTGAACTGCACAGCCGCAAGCACGGCGACAACCACGGGGAACAGGACGGCGGGCGCCTGCCAGGCAGCGGCGACGCCGGCTCCGATCAGCATCCGGTAGATCCAGGTGCCACCGTCGCCGAGAGACTGCGGCGGCAGCCACCTGGGAGCACCCACGCCGAGGACCACCGCCGTGACGACCTCCCCGACCACCAGCCAGTTCGGGATCCGCCCGCGCATGGCGCCACCGATGAAAACCAGGTCCCACAGCACGGCGGCGGCCACCGCCGCGAGTCGCTCGGCCGACCCGAGATACCAGCCGTTCCAGATGACGACGTACGCGACGAGGACACACAGCGACGCCACCCGTATGACCACCAGCACTCGGGCGGTCACGGATTCCAGCGCGTCACGAGCACGGCCATGCACGAACCCTCAGTCTGGACCCTCGAAGCGGCCGGGTGACACGGAACCGTCAGGAACCGACCGCTGTCGGTGAAATCCCGGGAGAGCGCCCGAGGATAGGGCGTTCGATCAGCGAGCGGCGATCTGGGTGGATGCATCGCAAGGCGGAGGAGGAAGGCGCCCTGGTGCTGGGCGCTGACCGACGACAACGTGGCGAAGCGCCGCCCAGATCGCCGCGAGCCGGACAGTCCTATCCTCGGTCGCTCGTAATGGTGAGGGCCGCGACCCGGTCACGGTGCTCGATCGGATCCCCATAGCTGTAGGCCTCGCGCTTAGCCCGCTTGTAGAAGAAATGGGCGTCGTGCTCCCAGGTGTAGCCGATCCCGCCGTGATACTGGATCATCGCGGCGGTCACATCCCGGGCGGTCTGCGAGGCCTTGCTCTTGGCCACGGCGACCGCGAGCCGGCGGTCGGCGAGCCCGGCATCCAGCGCGTGCGCCGCATACAGGACCGCATGCTCCGACATGGTCACGGCGACGTGCAGGTCTGCGAGGTGGTGCTTGAGCGCCTGGAAGGAACCGACCGCCCGGCCGAACTGCACCCGGTCGCAGGCGTAGGCGACGGTGCGCGTCAACGCCTCCCTGGCAAGGCCGACGAGGTCCCCCGCCGTGAGCACCGCGCCCCGATCGAGAAGTTCGACGAACACGCCCGTGGACGAGCCGGGAAGGCGCTGCCCGGGTACGCCGTCGAGAACCACCGAAGCCGTGCGCACCGAGCCGTCATAGCTTTCCAGGCCGGTCACCTGGACCCCCGGCAGACCCGGTTCGACCAGGTACAGCCCGACCCCGGCGCCGGGTTCCAGGGCCGCCACCACGATGATCTCCGCCGCTTCGGCGTAGTCGACGGGCAGCGCAGACCCGGTCAACCGGCCCCCCTCGTCGGCGCCGACCCGCACGCCGCTGGGGTCGTAGCGACCGGTGGGCCCCCGCAGCGCCACCGTGGCCACCAGCGCACCCGAGGCGACGGCGGGCAGCAGGGCCGCCTTCTGCGCATCCGATCCCGCCAGCCCAAGCGCCTCGCCCGCGAGCACCGTCGGCAGCCACGGCCCGGGTACGACGCCCGCACCGAAGGCGCGGGCAACCACCTGGGCGTCCACCAGACCGAGCCCCAGGCCGTCGTACTCCTCGGGGACGCACACGGCGAGCCAGCCCTGCTCGCCCATGGCCTTCCACAGCTGCGCGGGAATACCGGTGCCGCCCGGGTCCTCGAACACGGCACGGACGGCGCTGCGATCAAACTGGTCCGCGAGGTAGTCGCGGACGGCTTCACCCAGGGCGCACTGCTCGTCGGTGAGCGCGAAGTACATGGCTGGTCCTATCGGAGGCTCGAGGGAGTCAACGAGCATGGCCGAAGGCGGCGCGATCATTGTCCGTCCGCGCCGCCGGAGGCCCACCACTAGTCA
>NZ_CAUVXL010000080.1:0-3594 GCF_963555915.1 Protofrankia sp. Cas4 | reverse complement strand
AGCCCGAGGATCCGCTCGGCGACGATGTTGCGCTGCACCTGCGACGAACCGCCCCAGATCGTCACCGAACGCGACCACATGGCCTCCTGCTGCATGGCGCGCAGGTCGGTGTCGGGGCGCGGTCGGGCGAGCGTCGCCTCCGGACCGAGCAGGTCGTCGAAGGTCTCCCACAGGTCCTGGTGCGTGTGCGACCACTGCAGTTTGGTCACAGATGACCCGGCCCCGAGGTCCTCGCCCCGTTCGACCTGGGTGAGCACGTGCATGGAGCGGTAGCGCAGGCACTCGAGCTCGACCATCCGGCTGGCGAGCTGCTGGCGCAGGATCGGGTCGCCGGTGCGACCGAAGGTGGCCGCGGTGGCCACGATCTCGTCGAACTGCCGGCGCATGGCGGTGTACTGGACGATGCCGGAGGCCCCACGTTCGAACGACAGCAACAGCATCGCCGTTGACCAGCCGTTGCCGACCCCGCCGAGACAGTCACCGACCTTCACCCTGGCATCGGTGAAGAACACCTCGCCGAACTCGCTCGCGCCGCTGATCTGACGCAACGGCCGGGCCTGCACCCCGTCGGACCGCATGTCGATGAGCAGCATGGAGATGCCGCTGTGCCGCTGGGAGCCGGGTTCCGTGCGGACCAGCGCGAAGATCTTGTCCGCGTACACGGCATTGGTCGTCCAGACCTTCTGACCGTTGACGACGAACTCGTCACCGTCGAGCACGCCGCCGGTGCGCAGCGCCGCGAGGTCCGAACCCGCACCCGGCTCGGAGAAACCCTGGCACCAGATCACCTCGTTGCGCAGCATCGGGCCGATGATGTCGCGCTTCTGCTCGTCGGTACCGATCGCCATGACGGTGGGGGCGAGGAAGGCCAGCCCGAGGGCGTTGACCGTGTGTGGCGCCCCGGCACGCTGCGTCTCCTCGTCGTAGATCGCCTGCATGCCGGGCGTCCCGCCGCGCCCGCCGTACTCCCGTGGCCAGGAGATACCGGCGAAGCCTGCGTCGTATTTGCGGCGCTCCCAGTCCCTGCGCAGCTCGAACGCCGCCGCCTCGGGCATGGCCGACCAGAACGACCGGGACCGCCACCGCGGCGGGACGTTGTCCGCCAACCACGCACGCAGCTCCGCGCGGAACTGTTCCTCCTCGGGCGTGAACGTGAGGTCCATCAGGCGGCTCCTGCGGGCGGGCTGTGGGCAACGCGGCATGCGGAGTTTATTTGCAGCGGGCACGATGTGACGTGTGTCCGCGCCCTACCTTGCATCCGCGCTCCGGAAACGGGGAACACGATGATCGTTCCGGCACGGCTGAACCCCACCACCCGGGACGACGCCCTGCGCCAGATGGCGACCGACGTCGTCGACGTCGTCGTCATCGGCGGCGGCGTCACGGGTGCGGGGGTCGCGCTCGACGCGGCCACCCGCGGCCTGTCGGTGGCCCTGGTCGAGGCACGAGACCTCGCGGCCGGCACATCCAGCCGGTCGAGCAAGCTCATCCACGGTGGGCTCCGTTACCTCGAGCAGCGCAACGTGGCGCTGGTCGCCGAGGCGCTGCGGGAACGGGCGCTCCTGCTGGACACCCTGTGCCCGCACCTGGTGCGCCCGGTCCCGTTCATATACCCGATCACGCATCGGATGTGGGAACGCGCCTACGTCGGCAGCGGAATGCTGCTCTACGACACCCTCGGCGGCGGTCGCCGCAACGTGCCGCACCACCGCCATCTGAGCAGGCAGGCCGCGCTGCGCGCCGCACCGTCCCTGCGACCGGACTCCATGGTGGGGGCGATCCAGTACTGGGACGCCCAGGTCGACGATGCCCGCCACACCATGTTCGTCGCCCGCACCGCGGCCCACTACGGCGCCCTGATCGCCACCAGCGCCCGGGTGACGGGACTGCTGCGGGAGGGCGACCGGGTCAGCGGCGTCCGTGTCGACGACCTCGAGAACGGCGGGCAGATCGACGTCCGGGCCCGCCAGACCATCAACGCGGCGGGGGTGTGGACCGACGACATCCAGGCCATGGCCGGCGGTCGCGGTCAGCTGTCCGTCCGGGTGTCCAAGGGCATCCACCTGGTCGTGCCCCGCGACCGGATCCACTCCACCACCGGGCTGATCCTGCGTACCCGGACCAGCGTGCTGTTCGTGATCCCCTGGGGCTCGCACTGGATCATCGGGACGACCGACACGGACTGGAACCTCGACCTCGCCCACCCGGCAGCCAGCAGCGCGGACATCGACTACGTGCTGGAACACGTCAACCGGGTGCTGCGCACACCGCTGACCAACGAGGACATCACCGGGGTCTACGCCGGGCTGCGGCCGCTGCTGTCCGGCGAGTCCGAGGGCACCTCGCGGCTGTCCCGGGAACACGCGGTCGTCTCGCCGGTGTCGGGCCTGACCATGGTGGCCGGCGGGAAGTACACGACCTACCGGGTGATGGCCCGCGACGCGGTCGACTCGGCCGTCCATGGCATGAACCGGTACGTGCCGGCCTCGTGCACCGAGCGGATCCCGCTTCTGGGTGCCGAGGGCTACCAGGCGCTGTGGAACGCCCGGGAGACACTCGCCAACCGCAGCGGGCTGCACGTGGCCCGGGTCGAGCATCTGCTGGGACGCTACGGCAGCCTCGCCCGCGAGATCCTCGCCCTCATCGAGGAGCGCCCCGCACTTGGAGCGCCGCTGCGCGGGGCCAGCACCTACCTTGCGGCGGAGGCCGTGTACGCCGCGTCCCACGAGGGTGCCCTGCACCTTGACGACGTACTGACCCGCCGGACCCGGATCTCGATCGAAGCCTGGGACCGGGGCCTGGAGGCCGCAGCGCACGTCGCCGAGCTGGTCGGACCCGAGCTGGGCTGGGATCACGCGACCGCCGCCGCGGAGATCGAGCACTACCGGGCCCGGGTGGCGGCCGAACGCGAGTCCCAGCGGCAGGCCGACGATCAGACCGCCGACGCGGCCCGACTGGGCGCCCCGGACGTGCGCGGCAGCGGCCGGCTCCGGCCCGCCGCGCCCGAGCCTGCCCTGGGCCGCGGGTAGCGGGTAGCGCCAGGTCCGACAAAATACCCGCCGGCGACGCTCGCCAGCGGTCTGGAAAATGACAGCGAAAATGTCGCCGCGGCGCTGTACAGCCCGCACCGTCGTCCGATGACGGCGAGAAATGCGACGATTGCTCCGCGCTGTCTACCGAGGTCAAGAGCTACGCCCGGGGCTGTGGCAAACCCCCGAACTGCACCGAAAATACCTTTCTGGGAATTATCAGAATGGCCGTAGAAATAGTCCGTGTGACAACACGGCAGTCAACAAACATATGCCGGCCAACATATTTCCGGCTGGTAAACACACCGGTAACCTGTCACCATATCCGCTGACGCCGACCGGTGACCCAGGGCATGACCACTAGGCATGCGCGGCATGAGTGGTAGGTTCTCCAGGTAGCGAGACCCCATGTTCGCGGAACACCGGACCGGCCCGCCGTGCCTCCCGTTGCGGAGTCTGCCTCTTCTGGAGGTGTGTCTATATACAGATGCCTCGGCGCCGACCAGCAGGTTTGTCACGGCCCGGTTACGCACGAGGGTGAGCGACCTCAACAGGCGCCGTATTA
>NZ_CAUVXL010000079.1:0-9348 GCF_963555915.1 Protofrankia sp. Cas4 | reverse complement strand
CCGCATTGCCGAGTACGCCCCCTTGGGCCGGTCTCCCGCATATCGGCCGGTGAAGATCCGGAAGGGACGCTGTACCATCCGAAGCCGGCTTCTGACGAGGGCAAGCCACGGGATAATACGAGGGGAACAGCAACCGACGTAAACGGGCGCTGTTTTCGCACGGCTACGATCAACAGTAGCTCCGCCCGGAGACGGGAGAAACCCGCCGTGACAATGCACGCGCACCCAGGATGGGATCCGCACAGACTCCGGCAACTCCACGACGCGACCGCACCGCCATCCGCCGAACAGCTCATGCCCGCGAACACCGACCTCGACCTGCTGTGGACGGGCGACGGTCTGGCCCGAGGGCTTGCGGAGATGACCCGTGACAAGCGGCCGCCCCGCTTTCTCCCGGTGTCGGGACCGTCCCTGGGCTCGGCCGCCGAGCGTTGGCTCATGGCACGGACATACCAGCGTCGGGTCGCCACGGTCGGTCAGCTTGTCGATGATCCCCTGGTGCGTGGCTTTGAAGAGCGCGTCGACGCGCTGCGGCGGATGAGCGACATCCTCGGCGGCACCGACGTGCACGCGCTGTCCATCACCGAGCTCCGCATCACCGTCCGGCTGCTGCGCACCGGCATCCACAACGACATCCATCAGGCCCGGCTGTACGCGGTGGCCGCCGAGCTGGCACGACTGGCCGGATGGGCCATGTACGACGTCGGGCAGTACGGCGCCGCACAGCGATGCTGGCTGGTGGCGCTGCGGGCCGCCCACGAGGCGGGTGCGCCCGCCCTGGGTGCCAACGTCCTGCGCTGCATGGCGGAACAGGCAACGTGGTACGGGCAGCCGGCCGACGCGGTCACCCTGCTCCAGTCGGCCCAGGCCGGCGCCCGCAGTGTGTTGAGCGCCATCGAACGGGCCGTGATCGCGGCTGACCTGGCCGTCGCCCACAGCCGCACGGGTCACCGTGTGGAGGCCGCCGCCGCGACCACGCTCGCCTACTCGCTGATCAACGAGGTTCGCCCGGAACGGAACCCCCCCTACATGTACTGGGCCGGCCGCAAGGACATCTCGTTCGCCGCCGGCGAGGCTCTGCTGTCCGGCGGCGACCCGGACCGGGCGATACCCCACTTCCAGGCAGCGCTCGACGACCTCGACGGCCTCGACGACGAGTTCCCGCGGAACCGGGTCGAGTTCCTGACCAGACTGGGTGTCGCCCATGTCCGCACAGGCGGCGCCGATCGGGCCATCGCCCTCGGGCACGAGGCCATCACCCACGCGGCAACCATCGACTCCGGGATGACCCGCCGCGACATCGCCCGTCTCTGCCAGGAGATCGAGCAGGCCGGGCATGCCGGCGCGGCCGCACTGGTTGACCACGCCCGGCGCGCGCTCGGCCCGGCAGAGGTGGCCGCGGCGTCGTCCTGACGCGATCGCACCCCGGAACTGTTCTCGGGGAACAGTCCTGCGACTCCGAATCCCACCTGCCCGGCCTAGCCCGCCATCCAGTTGGCCTGCGAGGGTATGCCCATGACCTCGTTCACAGACATTGACCTTCTGCGTGAGCTTGAGCCCGTTGCCGCGGCCAACCTCGACCGTCACCTGGGCCTGGCCGCCGAATGGATGCCGCACGAGTACGTCCCGTGGAGCCAGGGCCGCGACTTCGACACCCTGGCCTGGGAGCCGGACCAGTCCAGGCTGTCAGACGTCGCCCAGGTCGCCTTCGAGGTCGGGCTGCTCACGGAGGACAACCTGCCCAGCTACCACCGTGTGATCGCGACGACCTTCGGGCGGGACGGCGCCTGGGGTACCTGGGTGCACCGCTGGACGGCGGAGGAGGGACGCCACGCCATCGCGATGCGGGACTATTTGATGGTGACCCGCGGTGTTGACCCGGTGGCCCTTGAGCGGGGCCGCATGATCCAGATGCAGCACGGGTTCGACGGCGACGAGAAGACACCGCTGCGCGCCATCGCCTACGTCTCCTTCCAGGAACTCGCGACGCGGATCAGCCACCGCAACACGGGCCGGTTCACCCAGGACCCCACCGCGGAGAAGTTGCTCGCCCGGGTGGCCGCGGACGAGAACCTCCACATGATCTTCTACCGGAACCTGATCACCGCCGCACTGGAGATCGCCCGGTCCGCGACGGTCCGGGCCATCGCCGAGGAGATCGTGGCGTTCCAGATGCCCGGGACGGGTATCGACGACTTCGATCGCAAAGCCAAGCAGATCGCCCGGGCCGGGATCTACGACCTTCGCATCCACCACGACGAGGTCGTCACGCCACTCCTGCGGCACTGGAAGTTCTTCGACCTCGACGGCCTCGACGCCCAGGCCGAACAGGCCCGCACAAACGTCGCGCAGTACCTCGAAGCTGTCGATGGTCTCGCCAGGAAGCACGAGGAGAAGCGCGCGAACGCGGAGGAGAAGCGCGCGAACGCGCTCGCCGCCGCCCAGGCCTGAACCAGCGCCGCGGGTCGTGTGGCACACGGATCAGCAGGACTGACCGGCGGGGTGGTGCCGTGGCCGGTGGGCCGCGAGACAATGACCTAGGGCCTACCGGCCTACCGGCCTGGCGCAGAACCGCCCGCCGGGGCACGGCGCAGGCCGGCACCGGGCCGGCACCGGGCCGGCACGGGCACCAGCACCAGCACCAGCACCAGCCCAACAACGACGGGAGACCTCGTGCAGCTCGGGATGATCGGTCTTGGCCGGATGGGCGCCAACCTGGTGCGTCGGCTCATGCGCGACGGGCACGACTGCGTCGTCTACGACGTCAACCCGGCGGCGGTGGAGCAGCTGGCGGCCGAGGGCGCGACCGGCGCCAGGACGCTCGCGGAGTTCGCGGCGGCGCTCACCGTCCCCCGCGCCGCCTGGGTGATGGTCCCCGCCGGGCTCACCGGTGAGACCGTGTTCGCGCTCGCCGAGCACTTCGACGCTGACGACATCATCATCGACGGTGGAAACTCCTACTACCGCGACGATGTGGACCGGGCTGCCGAGCTCGCCGACCGACGCATCCACTACGTCGACGTCGGCACATCCGGTGGGGTCTTCGGGCTGGAACGCGGCTTCTGCCTGATGATCGGGGGCGAGCGTGACGTCGTGTCACGGCTCGAACCGCTGTTCGCCACGATCGCCCCGGGGCTGGCGACGGCACCGCGTACGCCGGGTCGCACCGGTGAACCGACCCAGGCCGAAAAGGGCTACCTGCACTGCGGGCCGAACGGAGCCGGACACTTCGTGAAGATGGTCCACAACGGCATCGAGTACGGGATGATGGCAGCCTTCGCCGAGGGGATGGCCATCCTCAGCAAGGCCGGCATCGGCCGGGAGCATGCCGGTGACCACGACGCCGAGACCACCCCGTTGGCGCATCCTGAGTACTACCAGTACGACCTCGACATCGCGGAGGTGGCCGAGGTCTGGCGCCGCGGCAGCGTGGTCAGCTCCTGGCTGCTGGACCTGACAGCGGCGGCGCTCGTCGAGGACCCGAAACTGGAGTCGTTCAGCGGCCGGGTGTCCGACTCGGGCGAGGGCCGCTGGACCGTACTCGCCGCGGTCGAGGAGGGTGTACCCGCCCATGTGCTCACCGCCTCGCTGTACGAGCGGTTCGCCTCCCGCGGCGAGGCCATGTATGCGGACAAACTGCTGTCTGCGATGCGCAAGCAGTTCGGCGGCCACACCGAAAAACCAATCGGCTGACACCTATGTGCTGAGCGCCGCTACGTGCTGAGCGCCGCTACGTGCTGAGCGCCGCTACGTGCTGAGCGCCGCTACGTGCTGAGCGCCGCTACGTGCTGAGCGCCGCTACGTGCTGAGCGCCGCTACGTGCTGAGCGCCGCTACGTGCTGAGCGCCGCTACGTGCTGAGCGCCGCTACGTGCTGAGCGCTGCTACGTGCTGAGCGCTGCTACGTGCTGAGCGCTGCTACTTGCTGAGTGACGCCACGTCGCCCATGACGATCAGCGGCCGGCTGGCGGGCGACAGCCACGCGAGGATGGCGATGATGCCCTCTCGGGTCACGGTGATGCAACCCTGGGTCGCATCACCGTGATCAACATGTAGCCAGATGCCGCCGCCGGCCGCCGCGCCGAGGGGACGGTTCGGGTCTGATGGCGGGTAGCCGGGCATCCGGTTGTAGTCGATCGCGACCACGTAGTCGAACGCGGCCGCCATGGCCGGCTCACCCGCCTGATAGTAGGACGGCCGGTACTCGTACGGCATCAGCGTGCCCGGGTCGGGTTGACGCCCGCCCGCGGCGGTGAGGGTGAACACACCGACTGGGCTACGCAGATCACCATCTATATGGTCCGACGACCAGCCGTTTTCCGCGTTGCGGCCGGTGAGTGGAGCGGCGACCTGGATCCAGCCGCCACCACCGTCGAGGCGTTGCCACAAGGTGACTGTGTTGATCGTGGCTGTCTGGTCGGGCGCCGACACCACAACCACCTGGCGGTTCACGTCGATGATCCGCCCGGACATCTCCGTACCAAGCTCAGAAATCGTCGTGTACTCCATCCGGCCGTCCGTGCCTCCCCTCCGCAGCCCGGGGTGCCCTGGTCCAGGCACATGTAACGCGCCCACGGCGCCTTCGACAAGTGCCGTGGTCAACTCCATGGTCGCAGGGTCGGTGATTTCGGTCGTGATGGCGACAACTTTCACCTACCGTCAGACGCCGATCGGCGGGCGGGTAGGTGGATACGGTCGCGTGAATGACGCTACCCACCTCCCGATCATCAGATTAACCGGGACCTGGCCGGACACGGCCGAATCTGGCCAGATCTGGCCGGATCTGGCCAGTCGGTCTCGCCATCCACAGGTTTTTGATCAGCCTTTCGGACCAGGCTGAAGTCGTGCCACCGTACCGGAATGGCTTTTAACCCGGATTCATCCCATATCGATACTCATGGCCCTGGCTCCGGCTGGGAAAAGATCGCAGAGTCCCAGTGCGGGGTCATCGCGGTGCGCACCGCGCTCCGGGCTGGCCTCACCCGGTCGGACATCCGCTGGAAGATCACCAGTGGCCGCTGGCAACGCCCGATGCACGGCGTACTCGTCACCCATTCCGGTCCGATCACCAGCATCCAGGAGATGTGGGCCGCCATCGAATCGACCGGTCCGGGCGCGGTCCTCGGCGGCGCCTGTGCCGCCTCTTTCGACGGCCTCCGCGGCTTCGACGGCGGGCCGATCATCGTGATCGTCGATGCCACCCGCCATGTCGCTCCCCGACCCGGTGTCCGCATCCATCGGAGCAAGAACCTCGGTTCAGATCACGTACACCCACGGAAGGTGCCGCCCAGGACGCGGCTTCCCCGGTCGATCCTGGACATGGCCAACTGGGCCGAGGACGACGATGACGCCCGCGCGGCGCTGGCCGCCAGTGTCCAGCAGCGGCTGGTCACCGTCGCGGACCTTCGTCGCGCCGTGGAAGGACGCGGACCGCTACGCCGCCATAGCCTGATCATCGACACCCTGAGCGACCTTGACGACGGCGCCCACTCGGTAGCTGAAATCCTGTACCGGAATATCGAGAAACGCTTCGGGCTGCCTTCCGGCCAACGACAGAAGCAGATCGACGCCGGTGGCCGGCGTTATCTCGACGTCTGGTACGAACCGTGGCGGATCTGGATCGAGATCGACGGTGGGTATCACCGGGAAGCACAGCACTGGTGGAGCGATCTGGCCCGGCAGAATGCCGGCGTCCTCCAGGACCGCATGATCCTCCGCTTTCCCGTTCACACGCTGCGGAGCCAGCCGGAACACGTCGCCGGTCAGGTCATGACAGCGCTCCGCCAGCGCGGGTGGGACCCGGATCTTTAGAACGACCGGGGCAATAGGGACGCGGCGTCGCGGCACCGGGCGCGGTTAGGTGGACCACGTCACCATGGCGACCGATTCCACCTACCGTCGGACGACATTCGGCCGAACGGTAGGTGGTTCCGGTCATCAGGACGGCCTCAACGGCCTACGCTTGGTCGGCGATGGGGAGGTAGAGCCGGGCACCGTGGGCTGCGAACTCCTCGGCCTTCTCCCGCATCCCCGCCTCAACGGCCTCGGTGGTATCCAGCCCGTGGTCGGCGGCGTACTTACGCACGTCCTGACTGATCCGCATCGAGCAGAAGTGCGGGCCGCACATCGAGCAGAAATGGGCCGATTTGGCGGGCGCCGCGGGCAGCGTCTCATCATGGAACGCCTCGGCGGTTTCCGGGTCGAGCGCAAGATGGAACTGGTCGGCCCAGCGAAAGTCGAACCGGGCGTCGGAGAGGGCATCGTCCCACGCCTGGGCGCCCGGATGCCCCTTGGCGAGATCCGCCGCGTGGGCTGCGATCTTGTAGGCGATCACGCCGGCCTTCACGTCGTCGCGGTCGGGCAACCCGAGGTGCTCCTTGGGCGTGACATAGCAGAGCATCGCCGTGCCGTACCAGCCGATCATCGCGGCGCCGATCGCGGAGGTGATGTGGTCGTAGCCCGGCGCGATATCCGTGGTCAGCGGCCCAAGGGTGTAGAAGGGCGCGTCGTGACACAACTCGCTCTGCAGCTCCATGTTTTCTTTGATCTTGTGCATGGGGACGTGCCCCGGGCCTTCGATCATGACCTGGACGTCGTGCGCCCACGCGACAGAGGTGAGCTCCCCCAGCGTTGCCAGCTCCGCGAGCTGGGCGGCGTCGTTGGCGTCCGCGATCGACCCCGGCCGCAGCCCGTCCCCAAGGGAGAACGTGACGTCATAGGCCCGCAGAATCTCGCACAGTTCGGCGAAATGCGTGTAGAGGAAGTTCTCCTCATGGTGAGCCAGGCACCAGGCGGCGAGCATCGAGCCGCCGCGGGAGACGATCCCGGTCTTGCGCCGCGCGGTCAGCGGGACGTAACGCAACAGCACCCCGGCATGGACGGTCATGTAGTCCACACCCTGCTCGCACTGTTCGATCACGGTGTCCCGGTAGACCTCCCAGGACAGCTCCTCGGCCTTACCCCCGACCTTCTCCAGCGCCTGATAGATCGGCACAGTTCCGATCGGCACCGGGGAGTTTCGAACGATCCACTCTCGGGTGGTGTGGATGTCACGCCCGGTGGACAGATCCATGACGGTGTCGGCACCCCAGCGGGTCGCCCACACCATCTTGTCGACCTCCTCCTCGATGGACGAGGTCACCGCCGAGTTTCCGATATTCGCGTTGATCTTCACGAGGAAGGCGCGGCCGATCGCCATCGGCTCGGACTCCGGGTGGTTGGGGTTCGCCGGCAGCACCGCCCGACCGGCCGCGATCTCCGCGCGTACGGTCTCGGCGGACAGACCCTCCCGCAGGGCCACGAACTGCATCTCCTGCGTGACTTCGCCGCGGCGAGCGTACGCCAGCTGGGTGACCGCCCGACCGGCCAGTGCCCGGCGAGGTGACCGCGCCCGCAGCCCTTCACCGTCACGGATCACGGGCCCGGCACCCTGCACGACCTCAGTGTCGGCGCGGGCGGCGATCCAGGTGTCGCGCAGAGGTGCCAGCCCCCGGCGCACGTCGGTGACCTGATCAGTGTCGGTGTACGGACCGGATGTGTCATACAGGATCACACTGTCGCCCGTGGACAGCACGACCTCACGCATGGGTACCCGCAGGTCGTCCGCGGAGCCGACGAGGTAGGTCTTGCGGCTGCCCGGCAGCGGGCCGGAGGTCACCGGCGCGGCGTCGCCGCCGGATGCGGCAGCGGGTACCGAAGTGGGTACCGAAACGGGCGCAGGTGGCGGCCCGGATGCGGAAATCGAAGCGGTTCGGTCAACAGGCAGCACCACGGAGATGGCTCCCTACGCCGGCATTATCCGGACAGGTTCGGCGGTCGGCGGCACCCGGGTGTGACCCCAACCGCCCTCTCAGCCTCCTTGTGGCGGAAGCTCCCGCGTTGACGTTGGATGATGCGAACGGTACGGCAGCCCGGACGCTGCCGCCACCGGATCGGTAAAACATCGCCGACGACCTCCACGCGTGTCACAGCGTCACCGGGATCGGACGTCAGGTGAGATGTGTTCCGCAGGAGGGTAGGCACCTGGGGTTGTCCTGCGCAGTGCGGCCGCGCCGGCTCTCCTCTTCCGCTGGGAGCACAGATGATCCTGCTGCCATTGCTGTTTTTCTTCATCGGAATCTTCATCGTCGGCCTCGTCCGCGACTGGCGGGACGACGCGGCGCCCAGAGCACTCGATTCGGGCGGACCGCGGCCGGACACCCGCGCAACGACATAGGGGACCAATCGGGATAACGGTCCTATCCGCATGACCGCCCGATCGGCATGACCGCTCGATCGGCCCAAGCGTTCAGACCTCCTTTCGGGCGACCACCCGAAAGGCATTCGCGCGGCGTCCACCATGAAACACCGGCTGCAACGCGAAATCCATCGCTGCGGCCGCCAGAAAAAATGGCGTTGCCAGCACCAGCGCGCTGCCGCGACGCAACCTGCGCCAACCCGTCGGCCCGGCGGGCAACCACGGTAACCTCGGGTCCGGCGCCATCCGCTGCAGGGCAAGGTGAACAGCGGCGGTGAAGTCGCCCGGTCGGTGCACCCGGCCGAACCGGAGTGCGACCGGGCGCAGGCCGCGTTCGGCCAGGGCCGCGGTGAGGTTGTCGGGGGTCGGCAGGTGCAGATGCCGGGGGACCGACCAGCCCACCCAGAAACGCCCGAGGAAACCCGCGGCCGGGCACTGGGCATGGGGAAGCTCAAGCAGGAGATATCCCCCGGCGACCAGTGTCTTGGCCGCCAGGTCGAGTTCGAGATACGGATCGCGTGCATATTCCAGATACCGGAACATGCTGACAACGTCGTAACGGCCACCCAGCTCGGCGGCACGGTCGGCGAAAGTTCCCTGGAACGCATGATCAACCCACCCGCGGCGACCGGCCTCGGTAACTCCCGGCGACGTGTCCAGCCCGTCGAACACGGTATCGGGCCAGATATCCCGAGCACGATCGCAGAAGCGACCGGAACCGGTTCCCACATCGAGCCAGACCCGTGGAGCGGCAAATGGTCGTTGCATCTCGGCGCGTTCCCGGTATACCCGCATGCTGCCGGGAAAATATCCCGCAGGACCGCCCACCAGGTCCTCGTGGCCGCGGCCGAAAAAGTCGCCGACCGCATTCGTCAGCCGCGGGTTGACAAAAACATGACCACATCCCCTGCACCGCTCCAACCGGAAACGGCCGGGCGTGAGCTGCTGAAGGTCTCGGGACTCAAGGCGGGTCACAACGTCAGGCGATCCGCACCACGGACAGGTTTCCCGAGCAGGTTCCAGAAGGGCATCGGTGCCCTCCCCGAGCCGGCTCTGAAATGACTCACGGCCTCGGCCGGCCGCTATCCGGACGTCCTTTTCTGCCCCGTCCAC
>NZ_CAUVXL010000078.1:0-10074 GCF_963555915.1 Protofrankia sp. Cas4 | reverse complement strand
GTATAAGAGACAGGCCCCGAAGACTTCAGCGATTTTTTCCGCGCAGCGGTGCGGCGACCATTCCTGGCCGCGGCGACGACAAATTCGACACCGGCGAGAATCCGAACGACCGGGCTGCGCGCAAGGTCGCGTGGTTGCAACGGCACCCGCCCGAAACAGACGAAGAAGGGCTGTAACCAGAAGAGGACGGTGGCCACCAGCGCCCAGCCCAGGTTGACGGATCCACCGCAGACCATGGCGATGTCCCGAAACGTCGGGGCGAGCAGGTTCAGCGGCCTAGCGCGGTAGGTCCGTTTCTGTACGCGCGCCCTGCTGACCGGATCATCCCGGGCGGCGCTCAGCCCAGGTACGACCACAAGATCCGTGCCGGTGGTCGCATAGTTCTTCAGCCGGGCGATGATGTCGACGAGCTCGACCGGGTCGAAGCCCTCCCGCTGGCCGATGCCGGCCCGGTGCAACAGCTCCGCGTCCGCGAGGATCGCCTGGAAGGCTCCACGGCCGAGCGCGGCGCGGTCGGTCCGGTAGGTCCGGGTGTCCACCATCCGAGCGACGTCGAGCGCGCGTTCGACCGTCAGATCAGCGGGGATGAGGTCGAGTACCCGCAGGCGTTCGCGCCTGGCGTGGTTGCTTGCGGCGCGGCGCGCGGCGGCGGTGAGCCGGACGTCACGGGCGACCAGGAACTCGTGGCGCGGATCCACCGGCCGGCCGCTCGCGGGCACCGTGTCCAGGCGACGGAGCCGGCCGCGCAGCCGTATCCCGTTCGCGATGATCCCGACGCACATCAGGATCGGCAACCACCACAACATCGCCCGGCATCGCCTCCTGACCGGGCTAAACCATCCTGACCGGGCTCAAGCATCGTGATCGGGCTAAACCATCGTAAGCAGGTGGTCCGCGGCGGCCGTGACGCCGCCGGCCGCCGTGAAGTCCTCACGCAACCGCCCGGCGGCCGTGCGGAAGGAGGGGTCGTCCAACACTGAAGTGATCGACTCGCGCAACGCGGGCGCGCTCACCCGCCCGAACCGGACCCGCAGACCGGCGCCGGCGCGTACGACCTGCTCACCGATGATCGGCTGGTCGTCCCGAACCGGCGCGACAACCAGTGGAACCCCGTGCGCGAGCGCCTCGCAGACGGTGTTGTTCCCGCCATGCGACACCACCACGGACAATCGCGGCATCAGCTCAACCTGCGGCACGTAGGGTAGCAGGAGAACGTGCTTCCGAATGTCACCGCCGTTGATATCACTGCCGTTGATGTCGCCGCCGTTGATATCACCGCGCGCGACGCCCGATCCGAGCGCGCCGAATTCGGCCGCACCGCTTGTGGGTGCATTCACGATCCCGGGCGGCGCCACGACTATCGCCTGCAGCCGATGCGCGAGCGGATCAAGGGCCTCCACCGCGATCCGCAGAAATCGCCCGCCGGCATCTCGGGTCACTGTCCCCAACGAGACCAGCACATGCTCCCGCTGCGGGTCGAGCCATTCCCAGGGGAAGGCCGGCGCCGGTCGACGCCAGCCGGCCGGCGTCCCGACAAAGACGTAGTGCCCGGGGAAGTCGGCCGTCCGCAGCATCTGCGGCACTGAACAGATCAGGGTCAGCTGGTCGGAAAAGCGCAGATCGCCGACGCGCGCGTCGTGTTCTGACACCCCCTGGGCACGCTGGAAGTCACGTAAAGTATCGACGACCCATTGCCCGACCCCGGTGAGCACCTCATACGGGTTGTCCAGTTCCGCGGACGTGGTCGCCAGGGTGGCCCACGCCAGGCCGCGACGGCGGGCGACCAACGCCGCACCGATCGCCTGCTGGTCCACCACGAGCACATCCGGCGCGAACTCGTCGACCAGAGCCTCCACATCCGCGACCATCGACGCGGCCAGTGGGATGAGGAAGTCCTCCCACAGGAACTTCAGCGATGCCGGGCCACGCAGCGTCCTCGACCTCTCGCTGATGGCAGCCTGATCGGCGCTGGACAGTTCGCCCGTCAGCGGAAGCAGTGCGAGTCCGGGTGGCAGGAGCGGCCCGATCACACCGGCGTGGCCGGCGATGGCGGTGTCATGACCGCGTTCGGTAAGTTCACCGGCGATTCCGGCGGCCGGGTTGACATGCCCGGTCAACGGCGGCACGACGAACAGAAAGCGACTCACGGGGATGTCACCGGGCCGGCGTCGATCGCTGCATGATCCGCCCGTTGTGTGCCGTCCGGTTTCGGGCTGTCCTGTTTCGGGCTGTTGAGATCCGCCGGCGGGACCATCAGTGTCACCCACCCGGGGGTGTCGAATTCCCCCCCGGGGCCGCGGGTGTAGGTCGGCATCGGGTGCTCGCGGTCGAACAGCCACCACCGCATCAGCCTGCGCAGGTATTCAGCGGCCTCGCGCAGCACGGCATGCGTGTGATGCTCCAGGATGATCAGCGTGCAGTTGCCGACAAGTCTGGCGAGCCCCTCGGCCTGCCCGATGATGTCGGAGTTTCCCCCATAGACCGCGAGTACGGGTATGTCCAGACACGCCAGTCGCTCGGGTGAGAAGGCGACGGTGGCGAGCATGTCCTGCGCGATCGAGGTGTCCCGCAGCAGTGACTGGGCGCTGCGGGTGATCCGGCTGACGGCCCGACCGGCGGACTCCGCCAACCACTGTTCGACCTCGACGTCGGAAAGCCCGACCAGAACCTGCGTGAGCGACCTGGCCATCTCAGCGCCTAGGCCGTCGATGAGGAACGGCGGTTCGATCAGCGTGAGGCTCGCGACCTGCTCGGGAAACTCCAGCCCGTAGGCCAGCGCCATGGTGGCCCCATAGCTGTTGCCGACCAGGTGGACGGGACTGTCGACACCCAGTGCGTCGAGCATCGCCGCCAGATCCGCCATCGCGTTCGCCATGCCGTAGCCGGCCGGCGTCCGCTCGCTGCGCCCGTGACCCCGAAGATCATAACAGATCACGTCAGCGCCCGCATGGGCGAGACTGTTACCGAGCGAGAAGTAGAAACTGGACATGTTGTCCATGACCATGCCGTGCACCGTGACGACAACGGGCGACCCCGGTTGCGGGCCACCGTTGGGTGGCAGCCGCTGGACGTGCAGCCGGACGCCGTTCGCAAGAATCTCGGCCACTGCTACGACCGTGGGGCGAGACAGCCGGCGATGTAAGAGACCACCTGCCCGACCTTCATGTTGATGACCTCGTCGACACCCATGCCAGCGAGAAAGCCGACGAAGTCGACCATGTCGCCATAGCGTTCCCGCATTCGATCGGCAAGGGTGACAAACTCGATGCTCTCCAGTTCGAGATCGGTGTTGAACGACGTCTCCATCGCGATTTCCAGATCGATGACATATTCCTCACCGATGATGTCACGCAGCAACGCCGCCACCTCACCGAGGACCCGGGCCTCGACCACAGCCCGGCCGTCGGCCGACGCCTCGGCGGAAACCAGCGCGTACTCGGTCGTCATGTCCATGCTCCTTCGCCGCCTTTTGGATCGCTCTCTGCGGTGCTTTCATTCGTGTTCTTTCCGTTTCCTTCGCCGGCGCTCCACCGGTTTCCGCTGGCCGCCCGCTCGACCGCCGGCGAGGTCCATGCCACGACATAACGGTCTGCCTCGGCCCGGTCGGTGGATCCGGCGGCCGCGGTGGACCCGGTGGACCCGGTGGCCGCGCGGTCCGGCACGGGCTCGCCGGCCTCGTCGATCAACTGGTGGGCGACCCAGCGTACGTGCGCTCGCGGAGCGTCCACGCGGACCCGGAGATGACCGGGTGCCACCGTGTCCACGACGAATCTCTTCGGCTGGCCCGCCAATCCGACGCCGTCCGCCTTCGCCACCGATTCCTTCGCGGTCCAGAACCGGGTGAACCACAGTGCGCGCCGGTCCGGGTCGGCGCCGGCGACCTCCGTGAGAAGGACCTGTTCCGTCTCGGCGAGGGCGAGCGTCTCGACGCCCGGCGCACGCGACGCCACCCGCTCGATGTCAATGCCGACATCGCCCTCGGGATGCACCAGCGCCACGCCGAGGAATCCTGTGTGGGCCAGCGACACATGTGGCGGCGCCGCGATCGGTGTGCCACCACGGTCGGGCAACCGGTCGATCACCGGCCGGCCCGACGGCTCGTTCGACACGCCGATCTCGATGCCCCACACGTCACCGGCGCCGCCGTCCCAGAGCCAGTGGCGGACGGCGTCCTTCGCCGCGATCCGTCCAATCAGCCACTGCCGCGCCGCCTTCGGATTCCTGACGGCAAGCGCTGCCCGCTCATCGGCGTCGAGGTGGTGACGCAGCATGAGCTCGCGGGATGCGGTGTCATGCCATCGCTCCCGGACGAACACCCATCCGCCCTCGGCGCGCTCGGCGATCGCGCTGCGCGCCGGACTCAGCAGCATCGACCACGTCACGTCATCCTGGGAGAACCGCCGGTCCTTCCAGCCCTCGATCACCGCCCACACTGTGCCGTCAGCGGCCCGTATCTCCAGGTCGGCGGTGACGGTCGTGTCCCCCACGTCGCGCACCCACACAGTGCCGGTCAGCCGGTCGCCTACCACCGGAGGCGGGCCGAAGAACCGCAGGGAGCGGATCGTCGTGGGCAACAGGAGCCAGTCCGTCCGGAGGTACTCCATCGGCCAGTAGCCGAACAGCTGGCCGGCGGTGTCCAGGAGCGCGCCGGGAGCCTCGGTGACGACGAACTCGCCGTGGACGCCCTTCGGTGAGATCGGCCCGACCGCGACCAGGCCCTGGAAGCCTGGCCCGTGGAACAACCGTCCGCTCCGGTAGATCGACTGTCCGTCGACCACATCGCGTCGCAGGTCGGGCAGTGGTTCATCGGACGGCGTCGGCGGCGCCGGGTAGTCGTCGCCAAGGATGACCGTGCCGCGTGCGTACCCCTCGACATTGACCATTACCGCGTCCGGTCCGACCGCGACCGCGGTGATGGTCACCTCGACCGCAGGCGCGATCGCGAGCCAGCGCAGCGCCCGGATGTCGGTCAGCCCGAGCGCCACCCGACCGGGCGCGAACGCCCGCGCCTCATCGATCATCATCTCGAGCAGGGTGGTCATCGGGATCACCGGGAAACGGTCGGCGAGATGCGGCCACCCCGGCGGCTGGCCGTAGAAGCAGTGATCAATGATGTACGGCATGGTTTCGATCGACAGTGTCCGCCGGACGCTACGCGGCGGCCCCGGCAGCGCGGCCGTCACGGCCACGCCCGGCTCTGCCCCCGGGGCTGCGGCCGGCGGCTTTCTGGCGGCCCACCGTCCGACGACGGTCGAGACCATCTCGTTCGTCTCTGCCATGAACGCGGCGAATTCAGCGAGAACGGGATGTTCCCCCTGGTCGGCAAGCTGGTCGGCAAGCGGCCGGGCAGGCTCGGGCAGCGGCAGCGGCAGCGGTGCCAACGCGGCGGCCCGCTCACCCAGCCGGATCAGTGGCGCGCCCAGGTTGAGCAGCATCGGCCTACCGCGTCGCGTTCGGCTGGCGGCCGACCCCGGCCCCGAGACTGCCGCCGGCGCCGCCACGGCCCGGTCCACCGTCGGCAGCAGGTCCATGCGCGGGGAGGCTCCCTCGACCCAGAGCGCTGCCGCCACCCGCCGCAACTGGTCAAGACCGCTACGTTTCGGGGTGTTCGTGACGACGGTCAGGTACTCGGCGCGCGCCATTGTGTCCTGCACGAAACCGGCGATGCTCCCCGTGCCCACCGCAACGAACACCCGCACGCCCGCGGCGTACAGCGCTTCGGTGAGCCCACGGAAACGGACCGGCTCCAGCAGGTGGCGCGCGAACAGGTCACGGACGGCGGCAGGATCCTGCGGGTACGGTGCGACCGTCGTCGCCGACCAGACCGGCACCGTGGCGGCGCCGATCGGGGTCCGCGCCACGTCCATACGCACCCGGTCCAGGTAGGGCGCGAAGAACGGGGAGTGGAAGCCGGACCGGAACGGCAGTATCCGGCACAGCACACCCTGGCCGCGCAGCCGCTCAAGAGTGGTAGTGACGCTGCGGCGCCCCCCGCAGATGATCGACTGATGGGGGCAGTTGTCATGGGAGATCACCACATCCGACAGTCCGTCGATGGCTGCGACGGCCTGGGACACCCCGCACCCCAACGCACCGAAGACCACACCGGGCACATCGAGAGAACTCGGATCGAACGAGTTGATGAACCTGTCCACGAAGTCATCGGCGATCAGTCCAGCGGAGATCATCGCATTCCACTCGCCGATGCTGTGACCCCCCAGGACGTCCGGGACGATCCCCAGCCTGCGCAGTGCCATGTCCAGGATCCGTCCCACCTCGACGCTGGCGACACCGTGCGTGCCCAGTACCCCAGTGCTGGCGTCGACGGTGCTGGCGTCGACGGTGCCGGCGTCGACCGCCCGGTGCGGCAGGGCGAAATGCGCGCGGACGTCGTCCACCCGCGGGTGGAACCCGTCCTCCAGACCGCAGAACAAGAAAGCGATCTTACCCGGCCCGGCAGTGCCGTCAGGCTGCACCAGCGCGCCCCGCCCCAGCAGGGGCGATGCCGTGAACCACAGATCATTGCGGCCACGCCAGGCGGTACCACGCTCCACGATCGTCCGGGCGAGCGCAAGCCGCCGGCTGTCCGGTGCGACGATCGCGAGCCGGTACGGGCCCCCGGTGGGCATGTTGCCGGCATCGTCGCGGGCGAGCAGCTCCTCGTCGGGCGCGGCGAGCGCCCGGACGAGCGCCGCGGTGCTCGCCCCGGCGACCAGCAGGACCCGCTCGGCACCCTGCTGCAGGCCCCTGCCGGGCTGCCTGGTCGAACCGCCGGTCGAACCGCCGACCAAACCGCCGGTCGAACCGCCGGTGACGCCCGACACCGGAAACGCGATGGACGGCGCGTTCGACGACGCCGGCGCCTCCTCGACGACGACATGGGCGTTGATACCGCCGAACCCGAACGCGTTCACACCGGCCCGCCGCTGGACGCCGTCGGGCGCCTCCCAGGTGGCGGCTTCACGTATCGGTTCGAATCGGGTGCTCGCCAATGCCGGATGTGGCTGCTCGCAGTGCAGGGTCGGCGGCAGTGTCCGGTGGTGCAGCGCCAGGACGGCCTTGATGAGCCCGGCGGCGCCGGCCGCGGGCATGGCATGACCGATCATGGACTTCACAGAACCGATGCCGATCGGCGGAGCACCGGTGGCGCGACCGAACACCCGTCCCAGGGTGGCGAGTTCCGCCGCGTCCCCGACCGGGGTGGCGGTCCCGTGGGCCTCGACGAGACCGAGCGCACCGGGCGCGGTCGGGTCCAGCCCGGCGTCGGCCCAGGCCCGCTCGACGGCCAGGATCTGCCCCTGCTGCGACGGCGCGAGCAAGGTGGAGGACCGCCCGTCACTGGAAACACCACAACCGCGGATCACAGCGTAGATGCGGTCACCGGCACGTTCGGCATCGGCGAGTCGCTTCAGCACGACCATCCCGACGCCCTCACCGATCAGGATGCCGTCGGCCCGCCGGTCGAACGGCCGAATCCGCGAGGTCGGGGACAGCGCCCGCAGCAGCGAGAAGACGCTCCAGAACGTCACTTCCTGGACGAGATGCACACCACCCGCGATCATGGCGTCCGCCCGGCCGCCCGCCAGCTCGCGCACGGCCGTGTCAACCGCGATCAGGGACGACGCGCATGCCGCGTCCAACGTGTATGCCGGGCCACGAAGATCCAGCCAGTTGGCGATGCGCGAGGCGGCCAGGTTCGGCACCAGACCGATCGCGGCCTCCGGACGGTCCGGACCGAGGGTTTCGACGAACGCGGCGCGGACCGCAGCGAGCTGGTCGGTCGTCAACGTGGGGACGAGTTCCCGCAGCGTGGTGACGAGCTGGGTGGAGACCTTGACCCGCTGGTCCAGCCGGGCAAGACCCGCGGCGAGGTAACTGCCGCGCCCCAGTACCACCCCTGTCCGGCCACGATCGCCGAGTGTGTCAGCGCCCCCGGCGTCCGCGACGGCCTCGGCTGCGACCCGCAGCGCCAGCAGCTGATCGGGCTCGGCCCAGTCCACGGCAAGCGGCATGATCCCGAACTCGATCGGGTCAAAGGTCGCGAACTCCTCCACGAAGCCGCCGCGCCGACAGTAGATCCGGTCGGCGGCGACCACCGGTTTCACCCCGGAGCCGAGTTCGCCATCTGGTCCATCGACACTTGATGCACCACCACTTGATGCACCGGAGTCAGCCGCGGAATCCGGATGAAAGAACTCCTGATCCCAGCGCCGCGGTGACACATCCCGGACCGCGTCCACCCCGCTGACGATGTTGCTCCAGTAGGTAGCGAGGTCACCCGCGCCCGGGAACACCGACGCCATCCCGACGACCGCGATCGCCGGCTTCACGCGAGCGCCTGCCTGGTGGGCCAAAGGCGCACAATAGTGGCTCTTTGTGCGCACAAGCTAGCCCTATGCGATCTATAGTTCGACATCCGCGATCCCAAAACCGAGAAATCCGTCATCGAGCGCCCCGGGCAGGCCGCACATGTACACCACTTGCGGAACATCGACATCAGCGGCCAGCTCACGTAGAACGGCGACGACCCCGGCATCTGGATCGATCAGGCCGATACCCCGGCGGGCATACTGACGTTCCAACTCGGCGGACACCATTCCCCTGCCGACGTCCACGCCGCCGGTTTCGATGCCAGTTTCGCGACCGGTATCGCGACCGGACGAGCCCCATGGCCCCCAGTCCAGCGAGACGACGCGGCCATGAAAACGCCGCGACCAGGCATGGGCGCAGGTGTCAAGAGCATCGTTAGCCGCGGAGTAGTCAACCTGACCCCGGTTACCGAACACCCCTGCCACGCTGCCGAACAGGACCAGGAAATCAAGATCTGGACGCAGTGCGTCGACAAGCGTCCGGGCACCTTCGACCTTTGTCGCGAACACCCGGTCGAACGACTCCGGTGTCTTGTCCCGCAGCAGCTTGTCCTCAACGACCCCGGCGCCGTGCACGACCCCGTCAATCCTGCCGCGGTCTGCATAGACCGCCGCCACGACCTGACGCAAGGCGTCGGCGTCCCGCACGTCCACCGCGTGGTATCGAACGTAGGACGCAGTCTGGGTGAGTGCGGCGAGAGTGGCCCGCACTTCCCGCTCCGCCAGCAACCGGGCCACCCTGGCCTCGATTTCGGCTGGTCGACGCACGCCCGTGTCGATCAGTGCCCGCCGCAACCGCGGTGCATCCGGCGCGGCGGCGGTTGCCGGGTCCTCCGGCGCGGCCGGGAGCACGGTTCGGCCGATCAGTTCGATCCCGCAGCCGGTGGCGCGGGCGAGAGCCAACGCCACCCTGGCTGTGATACCGCGGGCACCGCCGGTCAGCAGCACAACCGAGTCCCGGCCGAGCGCGGGCACGCCCACACCGGTCGAGGACAGTTGCGCAGGCACCACCCGCGGAGTTAAGCGGGCCCCATGACGGTAGCCGACCACGACAGGGGCGTCCGGTGTGAGCAACTCGGTGAGGAGGTACTCGGCGAGCCGGGTCGGGGCCTCCTTGGGGTCGAGATCCACCGCCCGGACGAGCACGTCGGGCGCCTCCCGCGCAAGGGTGCGCGCCAGCCCTGCCATCCCGATGCTCGGACCAGGTTCATCGGTCGCGGACCGACCGAAACTGCCGCCACTGCCGGTCGCGACGACAAGGCGGCGGGTTCCGCCCGCGACCGCGGCCCGGATCGGACCGTACGCGGCGGGCAGGGCCGGTGGGGCATCCCGGTCCACCGGCGACACCCACAGGACGCCGTCCGCCCCGACGCCGCTCGCAAGCTGATCGGCGAGCACCTCGTCGGCGGCGGAGAACATCCGCACGGCCGCACCATACTGCTCCAGCATGGTCGTCAGGACGAGCCCGATACCCAGTCCACCCTCGACGACGGCGAACCGGGAACCCGACAACGGCCCGGCCCCGGTGTTGTTCTCGGCCGCGGCGAAAGTCTCCGCGAGCGGGCGCGGTGACGGCAGTGCGACGACGTCGACGACGAACCGCCGCAGCGATGCAACACCTGGCTGCTCACGATCCGCATGCGCCAGTAGCCTGCCCGGGTCGATGTAAACGGTGTCGACGTCGACGGTGTCGACGTCGACGGTG